>NZ_CAUVXP010000200.1:0-8637 GCF_963555955.1 Protofrankia sp. Cas3 | reverse complement strand
GGACCCGCGCCGTCATCGCACATCTCGGCCTCCCTGTCAGTGCCGGGCGTGGGGCGGATCGGCCTCGACCGCGACGGCCGGCACGGGTCCCGGCGGTACGGTCGCCGTCGGTCACCGATAGGAGATTACGGCCAGGACCGGCGTTGCCGCGCGTACGTTCACGGCTGGTAGAGCGCCCGGCGATAGGGGCGTGGATGAAGGAGCGTGGTCGGGGTGCGTACGCGAGCGTGTAGTCCAGAGTCGCGCCACGCGCCTGAGCGAGCCACGACAATCGCTCCAGCAAGAACCTCAGCGTGTAAAGGTACGCGTGCTCTTCGCTTGGCAGAACGTCAGAGAGATGTCTCTTGCATACTACGACGGTAGAGATCGTGAGCCACGGGAGCGCCCCGACCGTCCGCGCGACGTGAAGACGCGGGGAATGTCCCTTGAGGTTTTGCCAGTGCAGAGTATCGCCCGGGCGTCGCTTGAGGTCTATACGGAGCTGAGCCAGCTCGGCGGCCATCGCCGGGAGGTGAGCGTCCGCGAGGATCACTGCGGACATGACGAAGCGGTCGGTCGACCTCGCAGTCACCGCGCGACCCCCGCCTCGTCGATTTTTTCAGGGCGTCTCGGTGGGGTTGTCGGCGACGTTGAAGCGACGCACGTTGCGTAGCCGCCAGCGGTTGCCGACGGACACGAGGTCTCCCTCGGCCACCGCCGGCAGCTGGCGGCTGTGCGCTCGCAGCGCCCGGTCGTAGTCCTCGGCGGCCAACTCCATCCGAATGCGTCGTATGTCGGCGGGGTCGGCTTCGCTGTACCCGGAGATCGTGACCTGGCCGGCTCCGGTCCGTTGTTCTCTGTGTAGCCGCACGACGGTGCCGATGATCCGCGTGTTTTGTTCGCCGGTGTTCCCGCGGAATCTGCGGGCGGCACCGCCGAGCACCGGAATCATGTCGCGGGTGAACACCAGCGGCGGTGTCGGCCGTCGTACGGGTCGGGCCAACGCCCAGCCGAAAGTCATCTCAAAGGGATTGCCGGCCTGTCCGCCCATTCCGGCCAGTGCCTCGCACAGGTTTGCGCTGACTCCCCGCTGAACAGCGGCGTCGAAGACATGGAGATCTTCACCGGCGAGCACTCGGGTGGACGCTTCGTGCGCGGTCAGGACGGCTCGATACAGCCCGAGTGACACACGACGTTCGAAGGGCTGCGTTGACTTCAGCACGGTTGACGCCGACTCGTCGCCTTCGGCCTTGTCCTTGTCCTTGTCCTTGGCCTTGGTCTCGGCATCGTCTTTGTTCTCGGCAGCTGGCAGTAGGGGCTGTTCGGGTACAAGCGGTGCTGGGACGGGGGTCAGAACGGACAGGACGAAACTGCCGACGGAGGTCGGGCCTATCCGGACTCCGCGCAGAAACCGGCTGACCGCCGCGGGTTTCCGGCCCGATTGGACGGCCTGCGCCATGTCCGTGGCGACGGCGACCGCGACCGCCGCGAGGAGGTTTCGCGCGCCTTCGAACGCGGCAACGCCGTCGTCGATGGGAGTGGTGCCCGACGGAGTGTCCGGAAAGGTGCGGATGTACTGCACGTCCATGTCCACCGTGGACAGGTCCCGCCAGATGTCGAGCTCCGCCCGTCCCTCGACGGTCGACAGAACCTCCAGGAGGTCGGCGATCCGCGCACCGTAGTCGCGGACGCTGCCGTCCACGGGCAGCAGGGCCTCGAATTCGTCGCCGTCAGACCGGATCGTCCACACCCGCGCGCCCGCATACTCGCCGATACGCCGCCATCCTGTCGCCCCGAGATAGGTGGCGAGCTCGGACGGGGTGCGGGACGCGAGAAGATCACGACTCAGGATGTCGGCCATCATGAGGTCAGGATCCGCCGATCGGGCCGATCGAGCAGACTCTGCAGGGTCTGGACCGTCAGAAGGTTCTTTCTGGGCACGGGGACGCGGATCTGTGCGTTCCGAGTGTTCGCCGGTTCCATCGGCTGGTCGACCAGAGACGTCCAGTAGGCGGCTCTACGCAGCTGGAACTCCTCATGCGATGTGCCCACCCACTCGTCGGCGGTCTCGGGAACGATGACAAGGGCGAGATAGCGAGGCAGCTGAAAGCCCGGTCCGGCAAGATGGTTGAAGTGACGGGTGTGGAGCCGGTAGTGCCAATGATGGTCATCGCCGCGTGGTTTCGACCATGTCTTGACCTGCACCTCGAGCTTGGGGGAGCGTGTGGTTCCGCGTGGGCCGGGGTACGCGATCATCCAGTCCACCCCGTCCACGTCGAGGCTCATGCGCGCGACGGTGAGACCGGCGGCGCAGGCCAGAGCGTAGATGAACGCCTCGCCGTACTGCCCTTGCCGCACGTTGGACTGTAGCGACACATCCGGCTCCCTCCCTCGGCCCATCTGTGTCCGCCACAGCCCGTCTATGCCTGCCACAGCCCGTCTATGCCCGCCACGGCCTGTCCATGGCATCCCAGTTCCTATGATAACGACGGAAGGCGGTCGAATGTCTCCATTCCGCCAACAGGCTCGCGAACTGCTGGAGTTCGAGCCAGCCGAGGCGGTTTTGATAGAATACCGCTCGCTATGGGCGATATAGAGCTACTCGTTCCGGTATGTCGATTGCGCAGTGAGGGGAAGCCTCCGAAGACGATCGTCCGCGCCCTTGGCGTGCCGCCCTCGGTCGTAGCCTCCCTGGTATGAGTCGTCGCCGCGGAGCGCGATGCCGTAGCGAGTGAACCGGAAGCCACCGGTTGCTGGATCAACGTTGGCTGGAGCGTGGGACTCTTTGTTGGTCAGTCACACGGCTGGGCGGACGACGAAGCGGAAGCAGTATCGCAGGAAGACCTCGGCGGGCTGGTGAGTGTGCTGGTCGCCCGCAGGCACCGTTGGGACAAGGTATCGGTGTGTGGCTACCTGGCTGACGCCTACTGCCTGGGCGTCAAGAACGTCCGTGGCCCCGAAATCAAGAACGAACTGGATCTGCGGCAGTTCCTGCCGGACTACTTCTCCACCTACCCGCACGGATGGCAGGACGCGCCGATCGAGCTCGCTCGGCTCATTGTGTTCGGCGCCGTCGAGTACGCCCGCGGCCTCGGTTTCGAACCCCACGCCGACTTCACCCAGGCGGCCGACCACCTCGGTACGTGGCAAGAGCCGTCAGCCATCACCTTCGGTAAGGACGGTAAGCCGTACTACATCTCGGGCCCGCATGACAACCCTCGCACGGTCGTCAAGACTCTGGAACGCACAGTCGGCCCGCCGCCCAACTTCCACTACCTGGCCACGCAGAAAGCACCGTTTGTCCCCACCAGCCAGGATCATTTCCTGTGACGAGTCGGCCTACCTGATCATCCAACCTGGAACGGCATGCGCAAGGACGCTGTCCTGGATGTACGCGTTGCCGCGGCTACGGGAACAGTTCGATGGGGCAGTTGGCGCCGGAGCCACGGGAGAGGCGGGCATCACTGGTGACCAGGGCGCAGTCCAGAAACTCCGCAAGAGCGACGTAGAAAGCGTCGTATGCGCTGTAATTGGCACGCAGTTGCCACACCCGCGCGAGCTGTGCGGGTAATGGTGCGCGTTGGATGGGAATCCTGGCGAGTAACGACAGGGCGGTACGCGCCTGCTGTTCGGGTAGCTTGCCGCCGAGGGTCAATCCGCGCAGGACCGAGAGGACTTCGGCATCGACAAGGCTCGGAGCGCTGAGGGTTTCACCACGGAGCCGTTCGCGTACCGCCTCGGCCGATGAGCTTTTCTCGATAAGGATCTTGACGAGAGTGCTGGCGTCGATGACGATCAACGGGTGGACCGTCCACGGTCCAGTTCGGTGAGGATGTCATGGGTGGTCACTGACGCCGCCGCGCTGGCCTGTGCGTGGTCCAGGACATCCTCGAGCGTCGGTTGCTGGGCGTCATGGACCAGCTTGCCCAGCAGGTAGTCCTGCAGGGACTGTCGGGCGCGCAGCGCGCGCTGCTTGTACGTCAGGTACACCTCGTCGGGGATGTTCCTGATCTGAATCGTCGCCACTGCGCCATAGTAGCGCGCATGCGCTTCCATAGCGCTTAGAGCGGCCGGCAATAGGGACGCGGCGTCGCGGGGCTGGGGCACGTATCCCGCCACATCGCTCCCCGTCCATCGTTGCGCGATGCACGGGGTACCCCGGCTCCGTCGGTCGACACCCGACACCCGACGCCTCCGGTGCCTCCCTCCTCGCACCTCGCGATCCACGCACCCCAGCCCCGTTCCTTGATCCACTCCCCTATTGCCGAGCGCGCTTAGCGGTCGCCGCCGACAGATAGGGCGTTCGGTCAGGGAGCGACGATCGGGGTGGATGGACCGCGAGGCAGACGTGCTTCTGTCCAGCCGTTCGGTAGCGGGACTATGCGCCCGGATGCCGCCAGTCTCACGGGCCGAAATCTGCCGGATCCGCCCGCATTACCGGAGTCGACCGGTAACGTCCTGGCTGTCGGACTGTGACGGTCCGGGAGGTTCGAGCCGGGTGAAGAGGGGTTCCGAGTGGAGAGCGTGCAGGCCACCGAGTTCGGGCCGTTGGCGGCGCTGGCCGGGGAGTGGGAGGGCGACGAGGGTCTCGACGTGGCCTTCTCGAACGCCGAGGGTCGCATCGTCGAGACGCCGTTCCGCGAGCGCATGTCGCTCAAGCCGTTCGGCCCGGTGGAGAACGGCCCACAGGTGCTGTACGGCCTGGACTACCGCACCGCCGCGTGGCGCATCGGCGAGGAGAACCCGTTCCACACCGAGCTCGGCTACTGGCTGTGGGATGCCGTTGCCGGCCAGGTGATGCGGTGCTTCACCGTGCCCCGCGGCCAGAGCGTGCTGGCCGGCGGCACCGCGGCGCCGGATGCGACCACCTTCACCATGCGGGCGGAGGTGGAGTCGGAGACCTACGGCATTCTGTCCAACCTCTACCTGGCGAAGGCCGCCCGCACGACCGGCTTTGAGGTCACGGTGACGGTGCAGGCCGACGGTGTCTTCGCCTACAGCGAGAAGACGTTGATCACTCATGCCCGGTGGGATGGCGTGGTCGAGCACACCGATCGCAACGTGCTGCGCCGCATCGCAGGATGATCGGAAATCGCAGACTGTTTTCGTATTGTTGATCATATTGCTCGGGCTGTATGATCGGATATATGAAGACGATGATCGATCTTGACGACGAGGCGCTGGCGTTGGCGGCCAAGGAGCTGGGCACCACGACGAAGAAGGACACCGTCAACGCCGCGCTCGAGTTCGTGGCCAATCGTCGCCGTCGTATCGAACAGTTGCTTGATGACCCGTACGCCCTCGGTGTCGGTCCGGACATCGCCGATCAGGAGATCATGCGCCAGGCTCGTCGGTGACCGTCCCGGTCGGTCCCGGCCAGCTCTATCTGATCGACACCTCGGCGCACGCGCGGGTCGGTCATCTGGCCATCCGCAATGTCATCGCCGGGCTCATCGCGGATCGGGCCGCGGCCACCTGCGTGACGGTCGACCTGGAAGCCGGCTACTCCGGTCGTGATCTTACCGACGTCCGCACGATAGCCGAGCGCCGCCGAACCCTCTACGTGACGTTACCGGTCAGCGAGGTCATTGCCGACCGGGCGCGTGATGTCCAGATCCGGATGGCCGCCCGAGGCCACCACCGCGCCGCCGGAGTCATCGACCTGATTACCGCCGCCGTGGCCGAACACCACGGCGCGGTAATCCTGCATTACGACGCAGACTTCGAACACATTGCCGCCACGACCGGGCAGCCACACGTCTGGATCGCTCCCCGTGGCGCCATCGCCTGACACTTGGCCTGTGATTCAACCGCGGTCGGTAGTCCGGTTCTGCAGGCCCGGCCGGGCGGCGGCTGTAGAGGGGGCAGGTCAGTGGGCGGGAAAAACGCCGCGCAGGGCGCGGTGAACCTCGCCGAAGGCTGCCCCTATACTCCCTTTGGGAAATCTGATCTCCTGAATTCCGGCGAGGTTGGAAAATTCCTCAACGCCTTCTTCCCGGACGATGATCGCTTTTTCAAAGCCCAGCCTGCCCTGGAACAGCCCGGTCTCGTGCACCACGTTCTGGCGCGACCGGACGGTACCGATCTTCGTCTCGTCATCAGCGGTGTGGACGAGTAACGCGAAGTCCACCTGTTGAAGCATCTCCCATACGACGTCTGCTGCCGAGCGGCCGTAACGGAATTCGCTCTCGAAGGTCACCACCCGGTAACCGAACTCGGCCAGGTAGTCCTTGAGTATGCGCCACATCTCGTTCGGCCCGCCGTGTCCGATGAAAATCGTCGGCTGTGTCGTGCCGCCCGTCCATCCTTCGTCAGCCGTCTCGGGCTGGCGCGCACGTGGTACCACCGAAGTCGAATCGTCGATCACATCGAGAATCGTACGGGACATCCGTTCGTCCGGTAAATCGACTACCAGCGTCGCCCGCGGCGGGCGGAAGCGGTAGTCGAAGGAAAAATCGAAGACCTCACGCTGGGGTCCGCTAAGGCTGATCTTGCCATGTTCGGACTGCTCGGGGTCATACCTGCTGAACCACTCCGGCCGGAACACCAGCGCATCCCCGTCGGGCGTGGCCAGGCGACGGGCAACGGGCCGGGCGGGCATCCCCGATGGATACAACTCCAGCGCGACGACGGAGATCTCAACGTCATCGTGGCCACGGCCGTGGCCGTCATCCCACGCGTCTTTCACGAACTCGTACCACATGTCATAGGCGCTCACGAGCTGAGCGTCCGGCACTCGGACAGCCATGCTGACTGTAGCCTTCGGCATTCCCAGCCACGTCCTTTCCCATTGACACCGGCCAGATTACTCCGCCGTACCTGGGCAGGTGCACGCCGTATGCGACGGGTATAAGCGGTGGACCGCGGTGGACGTTCGTCCGGTGCACGTTGATCCGATGGATGCCGATCAAGCGGCTGCTGGATCGGCCGGGTGCTGGTCAGGTGCTGACGAACAGGTGAAGATGAGGGGGTGGTCAGGCCAGGGGAGACCCAGTGGATCGGCGCTCGTGCCCAGAACGGTTTGAAGATCATGAAATTGTCCGAGGTCAGCGAGCCAGCGCTGGAGGCCTTCTACGCAGAGGTGCTGACACCGGCCTTCCCACCGGATGAACTCATTACCTGGGACGAGCTGCGTGAGGCCGCTGCCGGCGATCTGGGTCCCGGCGCGCTGGTCTTCGATGGCGAGACCCCGCTGGGGGGAATGCTGGGCGAGATCTATCCCCGATCAGGGGTGCTCCTGCTCAGCTATATCGCGGTGCGGCCCGAGGCGCGTGGCCGGGGCATCGGTCAGACCCTGCTCACCGACGTCATCCCCCGATGGCGGGCAGCCATCGGGCCGTCTCTGGTGATCGCCGAGATCGAGGATCCGCGTTTTCACCAGCCGAATGTCTACGGCGACCCCGACGCGCGGCTCAGGCTGTACCACCGGACGGGCTCCACGCTTGTCCCCATGCCGTTCTTTCAGCCGTCCCTGCGGCCTGACGTGCCACGGGTTTTCGACATGCTGCTGATCTGCCTCGGCGAGACCGCGCAGACCGTGTCGGCAAAGATCGTGAGCGTTTTCCTCGACGAGTACTTCGAGCTGTGCGAGGGGAGCGAGGTGCTCACCGCCGACCCTGACTACCAGGTGCTACGGCAGTTCTGCCAGCGGGGCGATGACGGCAGGCTCCCGTTGTGGTCGCTTGATCGTGTGGCGGAGATACCGAGGTTCACCGAGGTCACCAGGTGACCGGAGCACTGCGAACCGCACTCGCCAGTGGGGATGGCGCGGCCGTCGACACGCTGATGAACACCGACCACGCGCTTGCGGTGCTGCTCGCGGAGGCGGTCGGTGCGTGTCCCGAAGCCGTCGCGGTGGTCGCGGTGGTCGAACGCGCCTGGCTCGACACCGTTGCCGTGTTGGTGGCCGACACGGATCCACCGGTTCGGGTCGCCCTGCTCGGCGCGGTCCTCAGACTGATGCGGGAGGACGGCCAACTCGATGACGCCGCCGCCACGCCCGACAGTGCCACCGCGAGATCGCAGGAGCCAGAGCCATCGCGAGCGGGCTTCTTTCTGCCGCCGGATGACCGCTGGGCGGGATGGTGGAACGTTGACGTGTCGTCCTGGCCAGCCGGTTGGGTGCCCACAGCCGAACAGGTGCGTCATGCGGTGCGTCGCCTTGCGCTGAACCAGCGGACGCTGCTCATCCTCCGGGACGCGGCAAAGCTGTCGGCGACCGAGGCCGCTCCCATCACGGGTACGGAACCCGATGACCAGGGCAGACTTCTCGACAGCGCCCGGGAGGCCTACGTCGCTTACCTCGATGAAGAGTGCAGGGCCGTCGATTCCGGGGCTGAGCGCCGATGAGGGCGAGGGACGTCAGCTGTGAGGTCATCTTCGATCTGGTGGGCGCCTGGTACGACGCAGAGCTGACCGACAGTGATCAGAATGCGTTCGAACAGCACCTGCTTTTCTGCCCGCCGTGTCTTGCCTACAGTGACCGGGTGCGACGATCGTTGGCGGCGTTGACGGCGGCGGCCACCGTGGTGGTTCCCGCGGGGCTGGCGGACAGGCTAGCCGCAGCGGTCGAACGGGTTCGTGATACGTGACGATGAGCTACTACAAGTTCCTCCGTCCGGCGGGGACGGGCCCGTTCACCGGCTATGACTGGGGGAC
>NZ_CAUVXP010000199.1:0-8739 GCF_963555955.1 Protofrankia sp. Cas3 | reverse complement strand
CGGCCGCCTTGACGATGTGCCGACGGCCCGCGCCGGGCGCCGCCTACGGAACCCCCATGCACCGGTGCCCCATCGGCTGGAGCAGACGACGACGACCTGTGCCGAGGAGCTCCTGCCTGGTGGGAACGCTGGCGGAAGGGGGTGACGATGAGGGCTGTCCACGTCATCGAGGGTGGGGTTCGGGTCGTCGACGTGCCGGAGCCGGCGGGCGACGGCGTGTCACGTCGGCGGGCATCTGCGGCAGTGACCTGCACATGATCAAACAGGGCCCGCGGTTGGTCACGCTCGGTCACGAGTTCGCGGGTCTGCTCGACGACGGCACGGCGGTCGCGGTCTCCCCGGTCGTGGAGTGCGGCCGCTGCGGCACCTGCCGCAGCGGGCAGACCCACCTGTGCCAGCACGCGATCAGCCGGATGTACGGCGTGTCGCGCGACGGTGGCATGGCCGACGAGGTGGTCGTGGACCCGGCGTCGCTCGTGCGCCTGCCTGCTGGCGTGGACCCCCGCGCCGCGGCTCTGGTGGAACCGATCGCGGTTGTCGTCCACGGCCTGAACCGCATCGCGATCGCCGCCGGGCAGCGGGTCCTGGTCGTCGGCGGCGGCACGATCGGGTTGCTGACGATTGCGGTCGCTCGGGCGCGGGGTATCGAGGTGGACCTGATCGCCCGCCATGCCTGCCAGATCATGGCCGGGGAGGCGCTGGGCGCGGGCGGCCAGCCGCTCGATCCTGACCGCCCCGACCGCACTGACCGCCGCTACGACGTCGTCATCGACGCGGCAGGTACCCAAAGCTCACTGGACATGGCGGTGGCGCGAGCCCGTCGTGGTGGCACGCTGTTGGCGCTGGGCACCTACTGGTCACCGGTGCGGATCGATGCCACCCTGGCGGCCAAGGAAGTGACCGTCGTCCCCGCCATGCTCTACGGGTATCACCAGGGCCGTCGGGATTTCGACGAAGCCGCTCAGCTGCTCGCACAGTCCCCGGAGGTGCCCGACCTGCTTGTCACCCACCGTTTTCCGCTGGAGGAGGCCGTCGAGGCGTTTCGGGCCGCGGGCGACCGCGCGACGGGATCGATCAAGGTCCAGCTCGGGGACGGCTGATGACGGCACCCGCACCGAGTGAGCAGGCAGGCCAGGGTGTGGTCAGGTCCGCGCCGGCGAGACCGGCGGGAGCCCTCAGCGAACGACGGATCGTCGACGCCGCGATTCGCGTCGCGCGCCGGGACGGCCTCGACCGGGTCACCATGCGAGGCCTTGCCCGCGATTTCGGCGTCACCACGATGGCGATCCACTATCACGTCCCGACCAGGAAGGCGCTGCTGCGGCTGGTCGTCGACCGCGTGCTGGACAAGGTCGAGGCGCTGCCGCCCGAAGGCTCCTGGGAGGACCGCTTCCGGGTCCTTCACCGCATGGTGAGTGTGGTTATCCGTGACTGCCCCGGTGTCGCCGACTACCTGGTTCACAACGTCACCCCAAGTGGCGTGCGCCTCGCCGACATCACTACCGGCATCCTCCTCGACGGGGGGCTCGACGAGGCGACCGCGGTGCTGGCCCAACGCACGGTCCAGTCGTACTGGATCGGCTACATGAAGCTGGTAACCGGCTTCGAGGGCCGGCCCCGCACGGTTGCGGAACGTCGGCCGGACTCGCGCCTCGACGGGTTCCCAGTACTGGAACGTGTAGCGCCGGTACGGGCCGGGCTTGAACTGGACGCGTACCTGGAGTTCGCGCTCGAGCTCCTCATCGCGGGCATCCGCGAACGGAGCGCACAGCGGTCACCTACCCATCCCGCAACCCCTCGGCAGGAGCAGCAATGAGCACCTATGCGGTGGACGCCCTCGCGGGCAGGACGGCGTTAGTGACCGGGGGGAGCCGCGGCATCGGTGAGGCGTCCGCCCGGGCGTTGGACGCAGCCGGCGCCCGGGTGATCCTCTCGGGACGTGACGAGGCCCGCCTCGAGGCGATCGCGAAGGAACTGAACGATCCCGTGGTGTTGCCGTCGGATCTCGCGGTCCCCGGCGCCGGCGGCGAGCTGGCCCGCCGGGCGCTCGACGCCGGCGGGCAGGTGGACGTCCTGGTGAACTGCGCGGGCGTGGCGCGGCCCGCCGCGAAGCTCGGTGAGGAGGAGAACCTCGACGCGCTGCTCGCCGTCAACCTCCGCGGCCCCTTCATGGTCGCCGGGATCCTCGCGAAGGCCATGGCCAAGCGCGGGCAGGGCAGCATCGTCAGCCTGTCGTCGGTGGCAAGCTCGCGTGGGATATCCCCCTCGGTCGACTACGCGGCGACCAAGGGTGCGATCGACGCCATGACCAGGACCCTCGCCTTCCGGTACGGGCCGCGGGGAGTCCGGGTGAACGCCGTCGCCCCCGGATACGTCGACACCGAGTTCTCGGACGGGGCCGGGCAGATACCCGGCTTCGAGGCCGCCGTGGCCGGTGAGACCGCCCTCGGCAGGGTCGGTCACGCCGACGACATCGCCGACGTCGTCGTCTTCCTCGCCTCCGACGCCGCCCGCTACGTCACCGGCCAGGTGATTGACGTCGACGGCGGATTCACCATGACCAAGGCCGTCGTGCGGATGGGTTCCTGACGATGACCGTACTGAGCGCCGGCCGGGGCGTCGCCGTCACCGTCGGAAACGATCATGTGGCGACGGTCGAGCTATGCCGGCCGCCGAACAATACCCTCGACGTCGCGCTGGTCATCGCCGTCGCCGACGCGCTGGAGTCGCTCGACGCCGACGAGACCTGCCGAGCGGTCGTGCTGT
Source organism: Protofrankia sp. Cas3 (assembly GCF_963555955.1). Taxonomy (NCBI): domain Bacteria; kingdom Bacillati; phylum Actinomycetota; class Actinomycetes; order Frankiales; family Frankiaceae; genus Protofrankia; species Protofrankia sp. Cas3. The sequence continues at coordinate 5,973 of NZ_CAUVXP010000199.1, read as the reverse complement.
GCGCTCAGGGCCGGCACTTCTGCGCCGGCGCCCAGCTCGGCGCGTCCGCTCCCGGCGGCAGCCCGATCCCGATGGGGTACAGCAACCCGTTGTACGACCAGGCCCGGCGCCTGTTCGCCACGGCCGTCCCGATCGTGGCCGCGGTGCAGGGCGGCGCGATCGGCGGCGGCCTCGGCCTGGCGCTCGTCGCGGACTTCCGGATGACGTGCGCCGAGGCCCGGTTTTCGGCGAACTTCACCAAGCTGGGATTCCATCCCGGATTCGGGCTGAGCGTGACGTTGCCGGCGCTGGTCGGCCAGCAGCAGGCAGCGGATCTCCTTTACACGGGCCGGCGGGTCGGCGGCGAGGAGGCGGTCCGGCTCGGCCTGTGCGACCGGCTGGTGGACGCCGCCGACCTGCGGGCCGCGGCGCACGGCTGGGCGGCGGAGATCGCCACCTCCGCGCCGCTGGCGGTCCGCGCCGTCCGCCGGACGCTGCGGGGCGACCTGGCCGCGCGGGCAGCCGCCGCGATGCAGCGGGAACACCAGGCGCAGAAGGCGCTGCGGGTCACCGGGGACTACACCGAAGGCGTCGCCGCGTACGCCGAGCGGCGCCCGCCGCACTTCACCGGCCACTGACGCCGGACGTCGGCTGGCTATCCGCCGGCGATGAGGGGGTAGAGGCCGTCGGCTCCGGCGGCGCCGATCAACGGGCCGAGCCGTACGGTCCAGTAGCGGTCGTCGCCGTATTCCTTGCGCCATGACCACAGGCGCCGGCTGAGCTGGTGCAGCGGGTATTCCTGCGTCATCCCGATCGCGCCGTGCACCTGGTGGGCCGCACGGGTGGCGGTGTGCGCGGCCTGGTTGGCCAGCAGCTTGGCCGCGGCGACCTCGAAGGCGCCGTCACGGCCGCTGCTACTGCTCCCACCGCCGCCACCTGCGCGCTCGTCCGCGCGTGCCGTCGCCGTCGCGGCGACCGTCGCGGCCATGGTGACGACGGCGGCTTCCTGCGCCACGACGACCAGGTGCTGCTGGACGGCCTGGAAGGTGGCGACGGGCCGGCCGAACTGCCGGCGCTGGTGGGCGTAGGCGAGAGTCAGTTCGCTCATCGCCTCCAACGCCCCGGCCATCGTCATGACGCGCGCCAGTGCGCCCCTGCGCACCAGGGCATCCGGGTCGACGCCGGCGGCGGCGGGTGCGAGGACCGCAGGCTCGACGCCGTCCAGGTGGACCGTGTCGCGAGGCTCGCCGGCGAGGTTGACGTCGGGTTCGACGCGTACACCGACGTCGGCTGTCGGTACGGCGACGACCTGCCAGCCGTCGTCGGAACCGACGAGCGCCACGATCCGCGCCGCCGCACGCGCCCACGGGACTCGGTGAGCAGTCCCGGTCAGGCGGGCGTCGGGGCCCGGTCCACCGTCGAGCCGCAGGGTGTCGCCGTCCCGGCCGGGGACGACGGTCAGCGGGCTGGCCGGGTCGACGGGGAGGCCGGCGCCCGCCAGCAGCCAGCCGGCCAGTACACCCGTCTCCGCCAGCGGGATCGGCGCGCCATGCCGGCCGGCGACCCGCAGGACGGCGAGCGCCTCGGGCAGTCCGCCGCCGCTACCGCCGCGGTCCTCCGGCACAGAGATCCACGGCAGCCCCATCTCCGCGGCGCGTTCCCACAGGTCCTTCGCCCAGCCTGCCTCCTCTGCGGCGAGCAGCTGGCGGTTGTCGCAGCAGGCGGCGAACAGCCGGTCGGCGGTCTCAAGCAGGACGGGGTCGACCCCCGGATAGTCGATCACTGCGTTCTCCCGATTCGCGGCTCGGCGGCGACCCGGACCCCACCCGCGGGGACCCCACCGCGGCTCATGGCCGGAGCCCCTTGGCGGCGACGGAACGGAGGATTTCCAGCGTGCCGCCGCGGATGGTGAACGACGGTCCCGTGAGGACCGCCTCGGCGAGCAGCCGTTCGAACAGCGACGCCGAGCGGGGCGACGGTTCGAGGTCGACGAGCCGTTCGACGGCCGCGATGACGTCCTGCTCGAAGCGGGTGGCCATCTCCTTGACCAGCGCCGATTCCACCGACGGGGCGCCGCCGGTGTCGATCGAGCGGGCCACCGACAGCGAGAGCTGGCGCAGTGCCCACCACCGTGCCACCGCCGGGGCGAGCAGGTCGTGGGCCCGGTCCGCGGTGGGTGTGCCGGTGAACTCTCGCAGGAACTGTTCGACGAGGAGGTAGCTTGACAGCCAGCGGTCCGGGCCGCCGCGTTCGTAGGCCAGTTCCGAGGTGGTCTGGGTCCAGCCGTGGCCGATCTCGCCGAGGACGTCGTCGTCGGCGACGAAGACGTCGGTCAGTACCACTTCGTTGAAGTGGGTGCTGCCGTCGAGGAACGGGATCGGGTGGACGGCGACCCCGTCGGCGTGCAGGTCGACCAGCAGCTGACTCAGCCCAGTGTGCCGCTCGGCGGAGTCGCCGGTCCGGCACAGCGTGATGATCCAGTCGTTGTGGTGGGCGCCGGTCGTCCAGATCTTCGTCCCGGATAGCCGCCAGCCGCCGTCGACCCGCACCGCCCGCGCCTTGATCGCCGCGAGGTCGCTGCCGGCGTCCGGTTCGCTCATGCCGATGGAAAAACTCAACCGACCGGCGCAGATGCCGGGCAGGAACCGTCGCTTCTGTACTTCGGTACCGAACCGGTTGATCACGGGGCCGCTCTGCCTGTCGGCGACCCAGTGGTAGGCCACCGGGGCGCCCCAGCGCAGCAGCTCCTCGGTGACGATGAACCGTTCGACGGCGCTGCGGTCACCGCCGCCGTAGCGGGCCGGTAGCGCCATCCCGAGCCAGCCCCGTTCGCCCAGCTTCCGGGAGAACGCCGGGTCGGCCGGGCTGTTCATACCGAGGCCAGGTCGGAACGTCCCGCGGGGCAGCTCGGCGGCCAGAAACTCGCGCACCTGGTCACGCAGCGCCAGCTCGACGTCCGTGAGTTTGGTGGGTCGGAATGCTGGACCGGCGGCGGGGCGACTCACAGTGGCCTCGTGGCGATCGACTTCTTCTCGCAGAAAGCGTCGAGCCCCTCCGGCCCGTACTCGCGGCCGATCCCCGACCCCTTGAAGCCGCCGAACGGCGCCTCGACCGGCTGCGCGGCGCCGTTGACGCTGAACGTGCCGGTGCGGATCCGCCGGGCCACCACCATCCCGGCGGCGACGTCGCCGGTCCACACCGAGCCGGCCAGCCCGTACGGTGAGTCGTCCGCGATGGCCATCGCCTGCTCGACGTCGTCGTACGGGATCATCACCGCGACGGGCCCGAAGATCTCTTCCCGGGCGACCCGCATCCCGTTGTCGACCCCGATGAGCACCGTGGGTTCGACGTACCAGCCGACGTCGAGCCCGGCGGGCCGGCCGCCACCGACCGCGACCCGCGCACCCTCGGCGGCGGCCATCTCCAGGTAGCCGGTGACCCGCTCGTACTGGGCTTTCGACACCAGCGGGCCGACGTCGGTGGCCGGGTCGAACGGGTCGCCGACCCGCTGGGCGGCGAACGCGGCGACGAGGGCCTCGACCAGCTCGTCGTGGCGGGCCCGCGACACCAGGATCCGGGTCTGGGCGGTGCACGCCTGCCCGTTGTTCCCGACCACCAGCGGGGTGAGCCGGCGCACGGTGACGTCCAGGTCGGCGTCGTCGAGCACGATCGCCGCCGACTTGCCGCCCAGCTCCAAGCCGACCCGGGTGAGATTCTCCGCGCACGCCGCCATGATCCGCCGGCCGGCGGCGGTGCTGCCGGTGAACGCGACCTTGTCCACGCCCGGATGCCGGACGAGGTGCTCACCGGTCTCCCGGCCGGCGGGCACGATGCTGACCAGCCCCGGCGGCAGGTCGGCCTCGGCCAGCACCTCCGCCAGCACGAACGCGTTCAGCGGGGTCTCCGGCGCCGGCTTGACCACGACGGAGCAGCCGGCGACCAGCGCCGGCGCGAGCTTGTTCATGATCGAGCGGAGGGGGGCGTTCCACGGCACGATCGCCGCCACCACCCCGACCGGCTCCCGCACCACCGTCGCGCCGCGCAACCCGCCCCGGGTCTCCTCGAACGGGAACGTGGCGGCCAGGCCGAGGTAGTACTCCAACGTCCGGATCGGTTGCGCGACCCCGATCGCCGAACACGACGAGATCGGCACCCCAACCTCACCGACGAGCAGCCTCACCAGCTCGTCGTGCCGCTTGCGCAGCCCGGCCAGCACCGGCTGCAGGCGGGCGGCGCGTTCGGTCGGGGAAACCCACCGCCACGGCCCGGCGTCGAAGGCCTCACGGGCCGCGGCCACGGCCCGGTCCACGTCAACCGGCGTACCCGCCGGCACGGTGCCGACGGCCTTCTCAGTCGACGGCGAGACCACGTCGAAGGTGTCGTCGCCGGCAGGGGAGGTCCATCGCCCGCCCAGGTAGAGCCGATCGCGCATGATCGCCGCCGGCTGCTCGGCGAAGCTTCCATCCCGGCCCGGAGCTGTCTGGGCGGCCAGTTGCTCGGTCATCGGGCGGCCGCCTCGGTGTGCCTGGCGGCGGGGGGCTCGAAAGTAGCGGACAGGGCGAGGTCGCGGCACGCCTCCAGCTCCGTCCGCACCGACGCGAGCTTGCGTTCGACGGCGGCTACACCGTCCTTCCCGAGGACCAGCCGCAGCGGAGGTCGCTCGGAGTCGACGAGGTCGACGACGGCCGCCGCGGCCTTGACCGGATCGCCCGGTTGGACGCCGTCCGACCCCGCGAGCCCACGGCGTACCTTCAACGCCAACGCGTAGTCGGCTATGAGTGCCGTGCCCTGCACGAGGCTGCGGCCCGCCCATTCGGTCCGGAACGCCCCCGGCTCCACGATCGTGACCGCGATCCCGAGCGGAGCCAGCTCCGCCCGCAGCCCCTCGGACAGCCCTTCGAGGGCGAACTTCGAAGCGTTGTAGAGGCCGCATCCCGCGGAGCCGGTGAACCCGGCGACGGAGCTGACGTTGACGATATGGCCGCCGTGCCGCGACCGCAGGTGGGGGAGCACCGCGCGGATGACCTTCAGGGGTCCGAAGAAATTGGTCTCCAGCTGGTGCCGGGCCTCGGCGTCGCTGATCTCCTCGACGGCGCCGATCAGCCCGTACCCGGCGTTGTTGACGACGATGTCGAGATGCCCGGCACGTTCGATGGCCGAGCGGACGACGGCGGCCACTGCGTCCTCGCTGCTGGTCACGTCGAGGATCTCGGCGAGGGCGTTGCCAGGGTGGAGCTTCTCGAACTCGTCGCGCTGGGTGTCGCGCCGGACGGTGCCGACGACTGTGTCGCCCCGCGCCAGGGCTGCCTGCGCGAGACAGCGCCCCAGCCCGGTGGACACCCCCGTAATCAACCAGCGTTTCTCTGCCATGCCGACCCCTGTCTGCAGGTTGTCTGTCCTCGCCGGCCGTTCGCGTCAGGCCGTCGCCGCGGCCGCACCCGCGACCGGTGTCCACCGCATCGCGGCCGCGACGACCGGGGGGAAGCAGCCGGTCACCAGACCGCCGACGAGGCCGGCGTCGACGTTCAGGCTCGCCCCGGTGATGAAGCTGGCCCGTTCGCTGTTCAGGAACACCAGCGGCCACGCCTGCTCCACCGGCCGGGCGAGCCGGCCCATCAGCCGCGGGTAGTTCTTCAACAGCTCCTCGCCGAGCGCCTTGGCCTTCACCGCCTTCGTGAATTCCGGTGTCGCCGCGGTCCGCGTGCTGCCCGGGTTGACGCAGTTGATGCGCACCTTCGCGTCGGCGAGGAAGCCGACGTTCCGGAACGCCGTGTAGGCGTTGACCGCTTCTTTGGAGAAGTCGTATACGTAGCCGAGCCGGTCGACGTTCGCCTCGCACCAGCGGCGGGCCTCGTCGAACCCGGCGGTTGTCAGCAGCTCGGCCGACAGCTCGAGCCGTTGCAGCCAGCCGGCCGCCGACGTCGAGCCGACGCAGCACACCGCCGCCCCCGCCGGCATGGACGCGACGACGGACTCGGTCAGATGCCGCAGCCC
>NZ_CAUVXP010000198.1:5301-9314 GCF_963555955.1 Protofrankia sp. Cas3 | reverse complement strand
GATGTCGACCGCTTCGGTGGCGGGCGCGAGGGCCTCGGCGCGCCGGCCCACCTCCGACAGCCGGTTCGCCAGGTTGTTCAGCGATGCCGCGAGGTCGGGGAGGTAGGCGTCGGGGGCCACCTCGGCCAGCCGCCGGTAGAGGTCGGCCGCTTCGGTGGCGGGCGCGAGGGCCTCGGCGCGCCGGCCCACCGCCGACAGCCGGTTCGCCAGGGTGCTCAGCGACATCGCGAGGTCGGGGAGGTAGGCGTCGGGGGCGGCCTCGGCCAGCCGCCGACGGATGGTGACCGCTTCGGTGGCGGGGGTGAGGGCCTCGGCGCGCCGGCCCACCTCCGACAGGGAGTTCGCCAGGTTGTTCAGCGATGCCGCGAGGTCGGGGAGGTAGGCGTCGGGGGCGGCCTCGGCCAACCCCCGGTAGAGATCGGCCGCTTCGGTGGCGGGGGCGAGCGCCTCGGCGCGGCGGCCCACCTCCGACAGGCGGATCGCCAGGTTGTTCAGCGACGTCGCGAGGTTGGGGAGGTAGGCGTCGGGGGCGGCCTCAGCCAACCGCCGACGGATGGTGACCGCTTCGGTGGCGGGGGCGAGCGCCTCGGCGCGCCGACCCACCGCCGACAGGAAGGCCGCCAGATTGTTCAGCGACATCGCGAGGTCGGGGAGGTAGGCGTCGGGGGCGGCCTCGGCCAACCGCCGGTAGAGGTCGACCGCTTCGGTGGCGGGGGCGAGCGCCTCGGCGCGCCGGCCCACCTCCGACAGCGAGATCGCCAGGTCGTTCAGCGACCCCGCGAGAGCAGCGGTCACCTGGATGCTGGTATCGGCGGTCTGGCGGTAGTGGGTGACAGTCTGCCCGGCGAGGACGACCGCGAGCTCGGCTAGCGCCCGGCTCGGGCGAGGCAGGCTGGCCAACGCTGCGGGGGCGCTGACGGGACGGGGCGCGGCGGTGAGGGCACCGGCGAGAGCGGCGGGTAGCGCAGAGGCCGGGTCGTCGTTGCGGTGGGCGACGGTGGTGGTGACCAGGTCGGGCAGGGTGGTGTCGAGGAGGCCTTCGGTCGCCGTACGTACCGGCGGGCGGCCGGCGGCCCGGGTGAGCTCGTCGAGCAGACCGGCGAGGGACCGGTGGGCCTGATCGGTCAGCCGGCCGGCTCCCTCGGTACGGGTAGCCAGCAGGATCGAGACGGCCGCGCCAGCGAGGTCGGCGAGCCCGGCGGTCTCGGTGAGGAGTTGTTCGGCCAGCAGGTCCGGGCGCAGTGGTCCGACACCGCCGTCCGGCGCGGGGTACACCGACCGGAGCCATAAATAGATCATTCTAATGGTGAGGGCTGTTTCACCCTCCAGCTTGGCTATCGCGCCCAGCACGGTGACCGTGTCCGCCTGGGATACCGGGGCGGTGAGCGTGGTCACGACGACCGCGTGCACGGCCGCCGCGTCGGCGGGACTGTCGTCGGCCTCCACCGCGAACGAGCCGAGCTCGCGGTGACGCAGGCCTTTCGACCAGCGGTCGCGTTCCAGGTTCAACACACCATGCAGGATCTTGCCGCGGACATCCCCGGTGGTGGTATCGGGCAGCGCGTCGCGGTCCACGGTCGCCAGCAACATCGTCATGTGGACCAAGAGCGCATTGCCGAACGCCTCGGCTGACAGCCGGGGCACCGAGGCAGGCTCGGTGCCCCGGCCAAAGGGGGCGAACGCGGCGGCGGCCGCGGCGGCGTGCTGGTCGCGGGCCTGCTCGTCAAGCGGCCGGTCGGACAGCGCGACAACCCCGTCCAACAGCCCACCGGCGGCGCCCTTGGTGTCCCGGTCGAGTGTGTTCCACCAACCGGCGGTCAGGTCGAGGTGACGGGCCAGCAGCAGCAGCCGGACCCGCACCCGCGACCGGGTCAGAGCATCGATGAGGTCGGGGAGCAACGGTCCGGCGAGATCGGCGTCATCGACGACCAGCAGCGTCGCACGGTCCACCACCGACCCGGCGGCGCCTTTAGGCTCCCGGACAAACCCTGCGTCCCAATCCAGGCCTCTGCCGAGGAGGCGGGCGCACACCTCGGCGGCCAGCCGGGTCTTTCCCGTTCCACCGCCACCCGTGACGACCGTGAGGCGGAAACGGTCCCGGCGCGCCGGGACCCCGGCGCCCGGGGTGACACACCAGTCGACCAGCTCGTCGACCATGTCGTCCCGGCCGATAAACGGCACTACCCCGTGTTCCGGCCGCAGCAGTCGGGCCGGCGTGGCGTCCGGCGCCGACCAGTCCGGCAGCGGCTCATACGGCCCGGTCAACTCGACGACCCGGCCGGCACCGGCCGCGATGCGCACCGGCCCGGCCAGGTCCTCCAGCGAGGGCGGCGGCCCGCCCGTCAGTTCCCCCAGCCGCGCGCCCAGCCCGGCCGCCAGCAGCCCAGCGACCGGGCTGACGATCAGCCGGCCGTTGAAGCGGGGAGCGTCGTCGGTGACCACCCCGACCAGCAGACCGCCGGCGAACACCGGCCCGCCGGACATCCCCGCCCACGCGGACATCGGGTCGCCGTCCGGTGACGGTTGGCGCAGCCGTGGCGACGGGGACTGCACCGAGAAATCCAGCCGGCCGCTTTTGAACTCCCACGTCACAGAGCCAAGTGCTGACTCGCTGCCGCGCACCCCGTCGGGACGGGCCTTCACCCAGGGAAACCCGACCGTCACCGCGTTCACGGGTTCGGCGTCAACCCGCCGCTCATCCAGGCGACCCCACCCGACGCCGCTCGTCACCGCCGCCCACGGCTGGCCGGCGACCTCCAGTAGCGCACCATCGCACGACTCATCCGACCAGACGACCGCCGCGCTCAACCACTGCGCCGACCCGAGCGGGCGGACCTCGCAGGAACCTGCGCCGGCCGCCACGACATGTTCAGCGGTCAGCACCAGCCTGTCCGTCACCGCATACCCGGAGCCGACCTTCCCGGCCGCGTACACCTCGACGATCCGAGCCGCGTCAAGCCCCACCAGATACCCCCCATCAGCCCCGATCCTGCGCTAGGCCGGCAGGTCCGGCACGGTGTCCGCCACGTGCAACGACACCACGGTGCCGTCCGGCATCCGTCGCCCCGGGGTCAACGTGACCGCCAGTCGGTGTACCGAACCGACGTCACGTTTGCCTGCGGCATCCGCGGACAACACCCAGAACTTCGCACCGGTCGTGACCTCACCCGAGGTCGTCACCGCCACCTGAAACTCAAGACTGATCTCACCGACCGCGAAGTCGATCTCACCTGCGGCGCCATCGGCCAACGCCTGCGTGAACTGCGCACGCAGCGCTCTGATCACCACGGCAAGATCTACACCAGGCTCGTTCGGCACTGTTCCCCCGCCCATCGATTCGCCCGGACATCCGGTAACGCGAGCAATCTGTGGCATTGCGTGATGCTGGGCAGGATACTCCGCCCTTGCGGTAGCTCCGGTCGCTTCCCCGACAGGCTGGGCAATCACAGCGCGCAACGTCGCTGTACCCGTCCGGGTGATCATTCGGCGCATCGTCATTGCCCAGCAGCTAACCTGAGATCGTGGTCGCCGCCGACGGTTCCGGCCGGACGGCCGCTGACGGCGACCGGTTCGGTTGGGTCGACGCGCTACGAACCCTCGATCATGCCTGTGCCGTGGTCGGCCTGGCGGCGGAGAAAACCCGGCCGATGCGGCTCGGCGAGAACGCGATCATCTGTCTCGACTCGCCACCGGTGGTCGCCCGGATCGCGCGAACGGTCGACTACCTACCGGACGTGACCAAAGAGGTCGCCGTAGCACGGTGGTTCGCGAGCATCGATTTTCCGGCCGTGCGCCTTCTCCCGGCCATCGATCAGCCGCTGGTCATCGATGGCCGGGTGGTGACCTTCTGGCGCCAGGTAGGAACCGGGGCCGAGCATGGGAACCTCACCGACCTGGCTGCGATCCTTCGACGGCTCCACCACCTGGCCACCCCACCGGATCTTGAGCTACCCGCTTTCCGGCCGTTCCGGCGCACCCGGCGACGGCTTGCCAACGCCCAGGTGAGGGCGGCC
>NZ_CAUVXP010000198.1:0-4890 GCF_963555955.1 Protofrankia sp. Cas3 | reverse complement strand
CTGGGTGGCGGAGGTCTTCCCGCTGTTGTTGGCGCCGACGAATATTGTCGTCTTTTCGTCGAGGTCGACCGACACGTTCTTTAGCCGCCGGAAGTTCCGGACGGCGAAACTCCTGAGATGCACCGTGCCCCCCGTGGCGTCTGGCGACTTGGACCTGTCAGCCGCTGTACGCGAGACCCGCCAGGCGCGGAGCTACATGAGCGCGGCCCGCTATACCTGCATAGTACTTCGCGATCGTCGCAGATCTGTGACGGGCAGTAGCTGTTGGGTATATCGTGTGCGGTCGATGTGTCACGCTTGATGCTGTCCACGGTGGTTCTGGTGCTGCCACGGTGAGGCGTCCAATGGCGAGTGGCTGGCGCTAAAACGGCGTGATACGTCCTCGGTGAAGTGTCGTCCATTCGCCATCCTCACCTCGCATCTGATAGTCGGGTGGATTTTCCATCGCCGCCACGGACGGATAGTAGACCGTCGCTGCACGGCAACCGTCGTCCGTCTCGCTATCGACAGCAATCCGCATCTCGTGCGTGAGACCAACCCATCCCCACAGTGCCAGCAGATCGGTGAGTTGCCGACCGTCCCGCAGTTGCACGTAGCCGGGAACCTCTTCATCTGGCATTGGATATATTCCACGCGCATCTGCCGTTCCCTGGCAGGAGTTAGTTGTCTCGATACCGTGCGACCACGCAAGTTCAAGGTATGGCGCCAAGGACTCATCTACATAAGCCCTCATTCCGCCTGCGTCCGCGATGATTTGCCTATGCGCGTCGCCGACATAAACCGGCCGACGACGTTGCCTTGCTGTTCGACTCGGGAATAACCACAACCGCCTCATGTCGAGATCTTATCGCAGCCCACCTTGTCACAGCTACGACATCCATGCCGAACCCGTCAACCTGTACGAGACGGGAGTGTCTAATTAACTAACGGTGGATCGCCTGTGGTGCCGGAAACCGGGTTCGGGTCATGCTGTCTGTCCGCATCCGTGGATGAGCCCTGTGGATGCCCGAAACTCGTCCGCCGGTTTTAGGTAGGTGCTTTGCCGGTCACCGCGATCGATATGGACGGCCATGACCGTGGCGACGGTACGGGGTTGTTGGCCGCTAAACCTTGATGATCGTGAATGGTCGGGCGTTCGGGAGGTGTCCGGCCAGATGTTGAAGATCCCCTGGGTCGGATGTGTACACCACCCCACCGTGACGGGCGGCTAACAGAACGACGATCGCGTCGACCCCGTCACTGGTACGGGAACGACCTAACAGTTCCCCGACAGCGCGTGCTGCCGTCTGGTCGACCGGTTCGACCAGACAACCACGGAGCAGTCGCGCGAGGCGTGCCTGCCGCGCCCCGTCCCGCCAGACCTGCCAGATGACCGGCGCCGGGACCACGGGGGGGACGCCGCCGGCCAGTGCCTTGATGTGGCGGGCCCACATGCGTTCGTCGTCACGTTCGCCAGCGACGAGGGCGCCGGCGTCATAGAGCAGGTTCACGCGGTTCGGCGAGGGAGTATGCCCGCGTCTTCCAGCTCACGTTGGGCCTCGTCGAGGATGTTCTGTGGGAGAGGGCCATGTTCGGCCTCCCACTCGCGGGCGGCTGCCAGACCATCCGCGATGACCGCTTGCCGGTCGAGTCGCTCCACGATCGCTTCGCGTACCCACGCAGACAACGATGTCCCCGCGCTGCGGGCGGCGTCTTCGGCGCGGGCACGGAGATCGTCACCGAGGTACAGCGGAGTCGATGTCGTTCTGACCATGCCTACCAGCATATCCCGATGCGAATCGCATGCGAATCTACTCCCATCGGGGTCGGCTCCCGCGGATATGGTGCCGGTGCGACTGGACCCGAAACTGCGGGCAGCGCTCACCGTACGGGCAGCTGCCGATCGCACGAACACCAACGACGTCATCCACCAGACACCCCGAGCCTGGCTCAACGTCGCATAGACGTCGACTACCACGGGTGACGCATGTGATCGTCTGTATCTGACGAAACGATGGGTGCTGTGGGCTCATTGCGGGTGCGGGCGTTGCGAACCTGACCGGCAGTGCCCGGCACCCGCTGGCACCTGAAATTGCCCTGGCCTGCACGTTCGGGCATTCTCGGGTTCGGGCGGACATGTTCCGGCACGTATTCCAACGTTCTTTTAATCTGCGGGTTCAGGGTTCGATCCCCTGGCGGCCCACATCCGATCATGGTTGTGACCTGCGGTGATCTCGCTTTCTTGATCGACCAAAGAAGATCCTTTGGAGGTTATGGGCTCAATGCGGGCTCAAACCGCACGATCTTGTTCGCCGGGTGATCGTATGGGCTCAACACCTTGATCCATTTAGTGACGTTACGTGCCTGCCTACGGGTAGCCCGATACCCGACTCGGACACACCCTGGTGATGTGCTCCGAGTGGTGCCGTGGACACTGCGAGCTCGGAGAAGGCTGCCGCGAGTCGGCGTCGCGGCTCGGCGTCGCTTCCGAACTCGTAGTGTCCGCGGCGGATGTTCTGGATCAAGGCGTGTCCGGAGCCGACTATCTGGGCTGAGCGGTGACGCTTCAGTCCGCGCATCGGCCGAAGCCGCGCTTTTAACCTTCCATGATCGGTCTCGATCGGGTTGTTCGCATACTGGGCGATGACATGGTGGGCGGCGGGGAGTTGCTCGTCGAGGACCCGCGGGTAGGCCGCGGCCCGGTCGGCGTCGATCAGCAGCGGCGGGAACCGGAACCCCGCGAACTCCGAGGCAGCCGCAGCCGGCAGACGAACACGACGACGACGCATCACCCGATCATCCCCGATCATCCCCGATCGGCCACCCCGGCCGCCGCGCCCGGCCAACGCAACAGTGCCCGACTTCCCGCACCCCACAGGGCGCACAGGCGGCGTAATACGACGTGTTACGATGGCGGCATGGCGAATATCCGGTTCACGATCTCGACGGCCTCCGACGTCCAGGCCTCCATCAGAATGCACGCCGAGACGGCAGGCATGGACGTGTCCGCCTACATGATCGCGGCGGCCGTCGCGCAGATGGCCCGCGATGATGCCGCCACTGCCGCCTTCGCGGCACTCGACGCACGTAACCGAACTGCCCTGGAGGATGCGGCAGACCTTCCCGAGGCGGACCTGCCTTCGTTCGACGCGCTGACCACGGACAACCAGGCCCTCGTCCACCGGGTCCTGGCCAGCGCGCTTGGATCGGATGCCGCGAGCGTCGCATGATCGCCCGGACCGTCGTCTACGACGCCGGGATGCTCGTGGCGCTCCTGCGCGACAGCCCTGCGGCGCGGCTGCTGCACCACGGCCTACGCGCCGCGCCGCACCGGCCGGTTCTCATCGGCCCGGTCCTCGCTCAGGCGTGGCGACCGGACCCGAAGACGGTCCACGCCTTCAGCCAGTACCTCAAGGACTGCACCGTGCCGCAGACCCGGGACAGCGCGCCACCCATGCGCCGCGCGGCGAACGTCCCCACCGGCTGCGTCGCCTGCGCGAGAACCTTCACCCTCGACTCGTACAAACGAGCAGGCGCCATGCTCGCCGAGGCCACGCTTCCCACGAAGAAGCGACCGGACGTCATCGACGCCCTGGTCGTCATCACAGCCGCTCTTCACGGACCCGCGCAGATCCTCACCAGCGACCCCGACGACATCGCCGCCTACACTGCCACACTCGACCACGCCGACATCCTCGTCGAGGCAATCTGAGCGGTCTGCCCTGTTTTGTCACTCCCGCAGGCGGTGCGAATCCACGGACTTGCACCCCTCACGGTGCCGGGGGTGACCAGCCGGTGCCCGCAGCCGTCTCTGCAGGCGTCGTTACAGCCGACTAATGTTAATCTTGACTGGGAAGGGTGCGCCGGCGTCGACGACGTCCGTGAAGACCTCACCGGCACGGTACGTCCTGGTTGCCGGGTCGAGGACGTAGGTACAGACGACCGGGACGCCGGCGGGGGCTGCTCGACCCGCCAGTAGTACGAGATCCGGACCTTCGGCCTGGCCGACCCTGCCGCCGTGCGGGACGGTCTCACCGGCATCACCGTGCTCCTGAACTGCGCCGGGCCCTTCGACCGCACGACTATTAAGGTTCCTGGCTGCCGTCGCTTGACCTTCCAGGCGACTCGAAGGTTTACGGTCGCGGCCATGAGCGAGTACCGCATCTCCGAGCTTGCCGACCGGACCGGATTCCCCGCTCTCGGCGACCGGCCGGACCGGGGCTGTCGACGGGCGTGATGAGTCAGCGATCGGCGGTGACGATTCCCCGTACCTCACGCACGGCGTAGAAGACAAGCACATAGCCCGCCAGCGGGTCGGCCCACCACCAGCCGAGGCCAGCGTTGAGGGCCAGGCCGGCGAGCACAGCCACGGCCAGGACACCGTCGACAAAGGTGACCCGGCCCTCGGCGGACAGCACCGGGTTGTCCAGCGCCGCGCCGGTGTGTGCCTTGCCCGCAGCAAGGATGACCATCACCACCGCGGTGATCGCGGTCCAGGCGATGCCGGCCGGGCTGTGGCGGGGACGGTAGCCAGCCGCCAGCACCACGGTGGACTCGATGACCAGATACAGGGCGAGCCCGGCGAACGCGGCCCCGATCAGGCGCAGCGCCCGGCGTTCACGGTCCTGCCCGGTGCCGGACAGTTCCCAGATCACCACGGTGGACGCGCCGATCTCGATGAGCGAGTCCAACCCGAACCCGGCCAGGGCCACCGACCGGGCCGCGACCGCGGCCAGCGTCAGGACGACGATCCCGACCGCATTCCAGCCCAGCGTGACGTACTCCAAGGCGAGACCTTGACGCAGTAGCACCGGTCGGCCGGTCCCGTCCGCGGCTGCCACCCGCGCAGTGTTCCAGACCGGTGCCCGGTCCCGCGCGGAAAGTCGGAACGGCGGCATTGATCGTTATCAA
>NZ_CAUVXP010000197.1:0-8950 GCF_963555955.1 Protofrankia sp. Cas3 | reverse complement strand
TGGCGCCGGGCAGCTCGTCGCGTCGACCAACGGTGCGGGGCAGACCTTGCGGTTCACCCGCGACCTGCTCGGGAACGTGACCGAGAAACGGGGCGACGATGCGGTGAGCACGTTTGCCTACGACGCCGTCGGCCGGGTCGTGCGCGCTACCAACTCCGATGCGGACTGTGTGTTCGAGCGGGATCCTCTCGGCCGGGTGCTGGCCGAGACCTGCAACGGTCGGACGGTGTCCTCGACGTTCGACGGGCTGGGCCGGCGGGTGCGGCGGGTGACGCCGTCCGGGGCGGAGAGCGTCTGGGAGTATGACCCGAACGATCTGCCGCTGTCGCTGCACACCGCCGGTCGAACCCTGCGCTTCGCCCACGACGACGCCGGCCGGGAAATCGAGCGCAGCCTCGATACCGGGGTGGTGCTGGCGCAGGCGTGGGATGCCAACCACCAGCTGCTGTCGCAGACCGTGACCGCGCAGACGGTGACCACGGGTGGGTCGGGGACCGTCCGGCAGGCGCAGGTGCTGCAGCGTCGGGACTACTCCTACAGCCGGGATGGGTATGTCACCGAGATCGATGACATGCTCGCCGGCCTGCGCCGATTCGACCTTGACCCGGTGCGGCGGGTCACCGCGGTCCACGGGGCGGATTGGTCCGAGCGGTACGTCTACGACGCGGCGGGCAACATCACCGACGCGTCCTGGCCGGTGCCCGCCCCGTCCCCACCCGCCCAGCCGAACGGCCGGGACGGGGGGGACCATGCGGCGCAGGGCGGTCGGGAGTACGCGGGCACGCTGATCCGCCGTGCCGGCCGCGTCCGCTACGAGCATGACGGCCAGGGCCGGGTGACGCTGCGCCAGCAGAAGCGACTGTCGGGCAAGCCGCGGACCTGGCGCTACAGCTGGGATGCCGACGATCGGCTGACCGGTGTGACCACGCCGGACGGCCGGCGCTGGCGTTACCGGTACGACCCGTTCGGTCGGCGGATCGCCAAGCAGCGCCTCGCCGGCGAGGGCACCGGCGATGATCGTGGAGTGGTCGAACGGGTCGTGTTCGCCTGGGACGGCATGCTGCTCGCCGAGCAGCAGCACGTCTCCGGGGAGGATCCGGCACCGCGGGTCACCACCTGGGACTGGGAGCCGGGCGGTTTCCGTCCGCTCACCCAGTCCGAACGCCGCCGGTCCGTCCGCTCCGGGTCCCTTCATGGAAACGATGCGGGATCCGCCTATGGCGATGCCGGCCGGGACGTCGACGAAGGCCCAGATGATCTCGACCAGGAGTGGTTCGACGCCCGGTTTTATGCCATCGTCTCCGATCTGGTCGGCACGCCCACTGAACTCGTCGACCCCGACGGCGAGCTCGCCTGGCGGGCCCGGACCACGCTGTGGGGCGCCGGCCCACCGCCCACCGGCGAGGACGACGTCGACTGCCCGCTGCGCTTCCCCGGCCAGTATCACGATCCCGAAACCGGCGCCCACTACAACGTCCACCGTTACTACGACCCCGAGACCGCCCGTTACGAATCCACCGACCCCCTCGGCCTCGCTCCCGCCCCCAACTCCCACACCTACGTCCCCAACCCCTTGGGTTGGCTCGACCCTTTCGGCCTCGCCCCGTACCCTGTTGGTTCTAATAGGACTATTGATCCGAGCGCAGTCCGCTTCTCTCAAGATTCCGTGGGGGCGACGTTCAAGAACGGGAATTCAATCGAGGAGACTGCTGCCAGAATCCAGTCTGGAGACATCGATCCAAAAGACTTCCCGCCGATCCGACTCGTGGAGCGAGACGGAAATCTGTATACTCTTGATAATCGAAGGCTTGTAACCTTTCAGAAATCTGGCATGCTAGAAGTGCCCTACCTGATGGCGACATCTGCAGAAGAGGCAAATGAGGCCTGGAAATTCACGAATAAAACTGGTGGAGATTCTATTCTGATTCGAGGAACTGGAGAGGTGTGGCGTCGATGAGGCCGGAAGATGCCCAGGCTGTAACGTCACGGGCGGACCTTGTCCAATACTTGATCGGCCTCGCCGATCGGGTTCGTGATGGTCGCATGCCGGTAGAGAACTCGTCTTCGTTGGAATTCATTGAGGCTGCAGGGTACTGGATACAGGCACTAGACGGTTTCTTTTCAAATCGGGGCGAAGATGTGCCGGACGCGCCGTCTTGGGAACTGATTGCTATGATCTTCTCGGCTGCGTTGGTGTATGAATAATGGGCTCTACCGACCTCATCGTGGTCGACCCACGACGCGGCGCTGCCCGCCGATTCTCCGAGCATAGTGGTCATCGACGAGTTGCCCTGGTTGATCGACGCCGACCCGACGCTGGAAGGGACGTTGCAGACGGCATGGGACACGCTGCTCGCGCGCAAGCCGGTTCTGCTGGTGCTCATCGGTTCGGATCTGGCCATGATGGAACGTCTGGACGACTACCGGCGTCCGTATCGCGGTCACCAACATCAGGGTGGTGCGCTAGTGAGTGAACACAAACTGGATACTGTGATGATCGGTATCGATGACGCTATCGATGCGTTCCGTGACCTGAACGAATTCGTTGTCGCACTGGACCGTATAGGATCCCGGATTGAGGGCGGGGGCCGGGACCCTGCGCTGCTCTTCGGATACGTGGTCGAGCATGACATGGGCCGTCGCTTGGCTCACCTGAGGCGAGTGGTCGGCGATGCGCTCGAAGCTGCCATCGGCGACGAGGAAGTGGACAGAATCGGAGAGGAATCCTATAAGTTCACCGAAGATTGATCATGGCTAGGTTCGGGTATCGGCTGCTTCCTCTCCAAGCGAAAGAGGTCGACTATTTAGACCCCCTGCCTTTGGAGATGGTGATCGGCGTTTGCTTGTTGTTAGGTACGGTTTTTGGCCGGATATGCGTACCTGACGACAAACTCGCGTCGATCTTGTCGGCGGGCGGTACCCGCTGATGCGCGCCATCGGCTGTCGGCGAAGGGTCGATAGTCGTCATGTAGTCCGGTACGGCGACGCCGCCGTTCGGCTATCCGCTTCTCGGCGTCGATTTTTCTACTGTCTTGTTTTGGTTAGTGTCGAGATCATGTAATATTTGCTGCGGCCAATGGAGATCGTTGAAATGCAGAGTATCAATTCTGTTCCCAGTGGGGCATGTCTGCACAGGTCCGCACCGTCTCGGCTGATCGGCTCACCGGTCGTGACCCGATCTGCCGGCTGCGCGCCGCACAGATAGGCGAGGTGCGTGCCGTGCCGGCCTAGATGATCGACATCTGAAACGATGTGCGGAACGTAAGTGGGGATTGCCACTCCGTGCAGGGTTGGTCGATGAGGAGCGACGGTAACTCCATCGGGTTGAACTACAGTCGACTGGAGTTCGAGCGGGAGGAGTGTCGGGTGGCTGCGAGCGGGTTCGTCGGTCGGGCAGCGGAGCTTGCCCGGTTGGACGCTTTGCTGGCGCGGGTGGGGGACGCCCGGCGTGACCTTCCCGGGGTGGCGGTGCTGCTGCGGGGGCGGCGCCGGGTCGGCAAGTCACGGCTGGTTCAGGTGTTCTGCGAGCGAGCCGGCGTCCCGTCGGTGTTCTTTCAGGCGAGCCAGGGCGCTGATCCGGCGGCAGAACGGGTTGCCTTCGCCGCAGCCGTGGGCGAATCGGAGCTTCCGGGCCGGGACCTGTTTGCCGACGATACGGTGCTGCCGACCTGGACGGCGGTGTTCCGCCAGCTCGCTGCGGCGCTGCCCGCCGACTCCCCGAGCATCGTGGTCATCGACGAGTTGCCCTGGCTGATCGACGCCGACCCTGCCCTGGAAGGGACGTTGCAGACGGCGTGGGACACGATGCTCGCACGCAAGCCGGTGCTCTTCGTGCTCATCGGTTCGGATCTGGCCATGATGGAACGTCTGGACGACTACCGGCGTCCGTTCCACCAGCGCGGGACGGTGATGGTGTTGCCCGCGCTGAACCCCGCCGAGGTCGGTTCCATGCTCGATCTGCCGGCGGCTGAGGCGATCGACGCGTATCTTGTCACCGGTGGGTTGCCGTTGATCTGTCAGGAATGGCGCCCAGGGGAGTCCGTCGAGAACTTTCTCGGCGAATCGCTGGCCGATCCGACCGCCGCGCTGCTGGTTTCGGGTGAACGCTCGCTCGCCGCCGAGTTCCCCGGTTATCTCCAGGCCCGGGCCGTGCTTACCGCGATCGGTAACGGCGAACGTACGTGGAGCGGTGTTCGCGCGGCAATGTCCGCCGGGGTCGAGCCGATGGCTGCCAGCTCACTGACCAACGCCCTACGTCTGCTCGAAGCCAAACGGGTGATCGCTGTCGATACTCCGTTGTCGGTCAAACCCGCCGAGAAGGACCGTCGTTATCGGGTGGCCGACCCGTACCTGCGTTTCTTTCTGGCGTTCGTCGAAGCGGGGCTGCCTCTGGTCGAACGTGGACGCGCTGACCTGCTGCTACGCAGAGTTCGACGCTCCTGGACCACCTGGCGCGGCCGTGCCGTCGAGCCGGTGATCCGGGAGGCGCTGCTGCGTATCGCACCGGAACTCGGATGGTCCGAGGTGGAAGCTGTCGGCGGGTGGTGGAACCGGCAGAACAATCCCGAGATCGACCTGGTCGGTGCCGACCGCCAGGGCGCCGCCACCCGGATATTGTTCACCGGCAGTATCAAATGGCAGATCGCGAAGCCGTTTGACCAACATGACCATTCCGCACTGGTGCGGGATACGGCGGCGGTACCGGGGGCCGGTTCGGCCACCGAGTTGCTCGCAGTCAGTCGGAACGGTGTCGCCGCCGACCTGCCGATCCGGACGGTGGGCCCGGATGATCTGATCGCGGCCTGGCGTGCTTGACTGGTCCAGATGATCGATTTCTGAATCGGGCTCTCGGAGCGAGACCCTTCCTCGGAGGCGATGATCGGCGTTTGTTTGTCGTCAGGTACGGTTTTCGGCCGGATAGGCGTACCTGACGACAAACTCGCGCCGATCTTGTTGACGGACGATATCCGTTCTCAGCGCAGGTGGTCCTGCCAGTCGGCGGGCACCCGCCCGGCCGGGCCGGGCGTCGGTTGGCCCAGTGGGTGATGCTCGGGCGGCGCCAGCGGCGGCCCGTCGTAGAACTGTTCGGTCTGGTAGTCCCAGAACCAGGTCTCGCCTGGCTCGAAGCTGCGGATCAGCGGATGGCCGGTTGTGGCCGCGTGCGCGCTCGCGTGCTGGGAGGGGGAGGAGTCGCAGCAGCCGATGTGGCCGCATCGGGCGCAGCGACGCAGATGGAACCACCATCCGGGGCCGTTGCCGGCGGTGCATTCGGCGCATCCCGTTCCGCTCGGTGTCGCGGACGGATCGATCGTGGTCACCTCAGTCATGCGGCTCACCTCGCTCTTGCGGCTCGCTCGGTCATACGGTCGCTTCATCGGCTGGCTGGGCAGGCAGCCGCACCCGGAAGCGGGTGTCACCGGGCACTGACTCCACTGACAGGTCGCCGTGGTGTTTGGTGACCACGATGCGCCAGGAGATGTCCAGGCCCAGACCGGTGCCCTCGCCCACCGGTTTGGTGGTGAAGAACGGTTCGAAGATCCGGTCACGGATCTCCGGTGCCACGCCCGCCCCGGTGTCCGCGATCTCGATCACCAGGTGGTCCTGGCTGGATGTCGTGCGCACGGTCAACGTGCCGGCGCCGTCCATGGCGGCGACCGCGTTGTCGATCAGATTTGTCCAGACCTGGTTGAGTTCGGCGGCATAGGCGGGGATCTTCGGTAGCGTCCGGTCGTAGTCCCTGACAACGGTGATGCGCTCGCCGATCGTGCCGGCGAGCATGACCAGGGTGCTGTCCAGCAGCTCGTGGACGTCGACCCGCTGGTAGGGCGCGCGGTCCAGCTGGGAGTACTGCTTGGCGGCGGTCACCAGGGTCGAGATCCGAGTCGTGGAGTCCTCGATCTCGTTCACGAGTAGCTCGGTTTCGACCGTGTAGTTGAGCCACCGGACGGCACCTTCGAGTATCGCGCCGGGGACGCTGGCCGCGACCTGGTCCAGCCAGGGCAGGTCGAGACCGGCCTGGACGAAGGTCGGGGCGAGATCCCACCCGCCGGCGATGCCGTGTTCGTCGAGCCAGTCGGTGACCGCATCCTCCCTGTCGCCGACCTCCAGCGGAGTCAGAACGGGCGCCTTCGCGACCCGCTCCACCGCCTCCTCCTGCAGCCGGATCAGGGTTTCCAGGGCGGCCCGGTCGTAGGGTCCCGAGGCGATCAGGCCGAGTTTGTGCCGCATCCCGGCGACCCGCTCCCGCAACGCCGACGTGGCCCGTACCGCGGCGGCGGCCGGATTGTTCAGCTCATGGGTGAGCCCGGCGGACAGGGAGCCCAACGCCAGCAGCCGTTCCCGCTGACCGACCGCCTGCTGGGTGGTCCGCATGCCGAGGAACAACCCCTCCAGCATGTGCACGGCCATCGGGAACCATTCGTGCATCAGCCGCGCCAGCGCATCCGCCGGGAGCACGAAGAAACGCGACGGCTCGCTGACCCGCAACGAGGCGCTGTAGACCTGCGGCACACGGTCGCCCAGGTAGGCCTGAAAGGCGCCCGCGTACACGCCGCGCTGGGATGTGCGGTTGATTTCCACGTCGTCGGCACCGATCCGCCGTGACATCACCAGCGCGCCCTCGATGAGCACGTAGAAGCAGGTGGCAGGCTCGCCTTCGGTGAAGACCTGTCCTGGTCCGATGGACTCGGCGCGTCCTTGCGCGCACAGCCAGGCCAACTGGTCCTCGGTGAGTTTCTCGAACAGGAACAGCGTGCGGAGCTCGTCCGGGCTGCACGCCGTCGAGGTGGCCGAGGTGGCCGAGGTGGCTGAGGTGGCCGGAGGTGCGGTGGTGCTCTGCGCCGGGTCGGTCATCGTTTGTCCAGATATCGGTGGACCAGGGTGATGGCCATAGCACCCTCACCGACCGCGGACGCGACTCGCTTCACCGACTCGGCCCGCGCGTCGCCGGCCACGAAGACACCCGGAACGCTGGTCTCCAGGTGGTACGGATCCCGGTCCAGGGGCCATCCGCGGGGTCGTTGTCCGTCGACCACGAGGTCAGGGCCGGCTATCACGAATCCGCGGCCGTCGCGGACGATCACGCCGTCCAACCAGTCGGTGCGCGGCGCCGCCCCGATGAAGACGAACAGCCACTGCGCATCGACCGTCTCCGTCGCACCGGTCGCATTGTCACGGAGCGTCAGCTGCTCCAGGTGTTGCGTGCCATGGCCTGCGACGACCTCGGTGCAGGGCCGTACCGAGATCGCCGGGATGCCGGCGATCTGCTCGATGAGGTAGTGGGACATGGACGCTTCCAGCGACGGGCCGCGGACGAGCATGACCACCGAGCGGGCGTGCCGGGCGAAGTACACCGCCGCCTGCCCGGCGGAGTTCGCCCCGCCGACGATGTAGACCTCCTGCCCGGCGCAGCCGGACGCCTCGGTCAGCGCGGAGCCGTAGAACACGCCGCGGCCGGTCAGCGTCTCCAGCCCGGGAGCCGCCAGCTGCCGGTAGGACACGCCGGTCGCCAGGATGACCGTGTGGGCGTCGATCTGTCCACTGTCGGCGAAGTGCACCGTCCGCGCCGAGCCGTTGGCCTCCAGGCCGATGACATCACGGGCGGTGAGTACCTCGGCGCCGAATTTGGTTGCCTGTCGGCGGGCACGGTCGGTGAGCTGCGCCCCGGAGACTCCGTCGGGGAAGCCGAGATAGTTCTCGATCCGTGAGCTCTGTCCGGCCTGGCCACCGGTTGCGGTCCGCTCGACCAGCACGGTCCGCAGCCCTTCGGATGCGCCGTACACGGCCGCGCCCAGGCCCGCCGGACCCCCGCCGATGACGATCACGTCGTAGAAGTCGGCGGCCGGCGCGGTGCTGAGCCCGACCCGGTTGGCGAGTTCGGAATCGGTGGGCTCCACCAGTGCCTCGCCGCTTTCGGTGATCACAACCGGGAGGGTGACGCCGTCCGCTCCGGCCGCGGCCAGCAGCCGCTCGCCTTCCGGCTCGTCGGCGAGGTACCACCGGTAGGGCACCTGGTTGCGGGCGAGGAAATCGCGGACCTCGTGCGACCGTGCCGACCAGCGGTGGCCGACGACCTTGGTCTCCGGCACGGGCCGATGGTCCGTGGTGCGCCAGGCGTCGAGCAGGGCGTCCACGACCGGGTAGAGCTTCTCCTCCGGCGGATCCCACGGCTTGAGCAGGTAGTGGTCCAGATCGACGACGTTGATGGCGTCGATCGCGGCATCGGTGTCGGCGTACGCGGTCAGCAGCACCCGCCGGGCCGTGGGGAACAGGTCCATCGCCTGTTCGAGGAACTCGATGCCGTTCATCCGCGGCATGCGGTAGTCGGCCAGAATCACCGCGACCTGGTCGCCGCGCAGCTTCAGCTCACGCATGGCGTCCAGCGCCTGCTCGCCCGACTCGGCTCGGATGATCCGGTGGTTCTCACCGTAGCGCCGTCGCAGGTCGCGGCTGACCGCACGGGAGACGCTCTGGTCATCGTCGACGGTGATCAGTACCGCACGCACGGCCGAACGGGGCGCCGTCATGGTTAACCAGTCAAGCACGTGCGGCCCCTCCCTGGCAGGTCGCCGCGGCAACGACAATCCTCTGTCGGGGTTACCGGAACCTCAGCGACCGCCCAGACCGGTCTCCTCCAGGTCCAGGTCGCGTTGCAGGCGTCGACGTGTCGTATCGCTGACCTGGTGGGCGTCATACAGGCGGCGTAGCTCGGCGCTCTGCACGGCGATCACCTCGCGGCGCAGCTCGCGGTATACCTGGAGGAGGGTCCTGCCCGGCTGGTCGTCGTTGTGCTCGGTGGGTTGCTCCAGGCGTGCGTGGAGGTTGCGGCGCACGCGGTCGATGGCCGCCTCCGGGACGGTATCCAGCCCGGTGAGGTCGTCGAGGTGGGTGAGTCCGGCGTGGATGAGCCGGTCGCGGGCACGGGTTTCCTCCCGGGCGGTGTGCTCGGGTT
>NZ_CAUVXP010000196.1:0-8978 GCF_963555955.1 Protofrankia sp. Cas3 | reverse complement strand
GACCAAGACCGTCAGGGTAAACAGGTGATCAGGTGAGTGCACGCTGCCCAGATGGGCACCTGTCTCTGGCCCCCGACTACTGCGATCAGTGCGGTATGCGGATTGTAGCCAGCCAGGAGCCCTACGTCCTCCCCCCGGAGGACGGAGCCGGGTCGGGTCGCCAGCGACCCCGGCAACCGGCACAGTCCGCCGCGGACTCGTACGGTCGGCGGCCGGCGGAACCGTCCGGGACAGGACCGTCCGGGACGGGGCGATCCGGCGTCGACCCCGTCGACCCGCTGGGAATCCGGCGTGCGCCGGACGCCAAGCGGGGCGGTGCGCCCCGACCGCTGCCAGGCCATGGTGGGCCGCCGGGGGCCGAGCCATACCCCCGGGACGGGTACCCACCGGAGGGCTACGCACCGGAGGGCTACGCACCGGACGGGTACCCACCGGATGGCTACGCACCGGAGCGGTACGACGCCAACGGCTATCCCCCCGACGGGTACGCCCCGGAGAACCGCCATCGGGACGGCTACACCCAGGAGGGACACCGCCCGAACGACTACGCGGCGGATGGCTACCCTCAGGACGGCTACGCACCGGACGGGTACCCACCGGACGGCTATGCACCGGATGGCTACGCGCCGAACGGGTACAGCCGGGATGCCTACCCGCCAGGCGGTTACCCCCCCGGCGGCTACGACGCGAACGGCTACCCGGCGGCCCCCTATCGCGACCCACGTGACGAACCACCTCGCGACCCACCTCGCGACCCACGTGACGAACCACGTAGAGGCGAGCCGTGGGGCTACGACAGGGACCGCGCAGACCCCTACGCACCCGGTCACACCGGCCCGGGTGGTGGTGGGGATGATCCATTCGGTCTGGACCGTGCGACCGGTGCTCCACGGGGCCCGATGCCAGCACCGCCGGACTACCACCGGGCCCGTCCCAACCAGCCCGGCCGGGTGCCCCTGGACTCCGGCGACGGTTATGGCGCCGCCTGCCCGAACTGCCAGCGTCCAAACGAGCCGGGCGCGCGATTCTGCGAGGTGTGCGGCTTCGACCTCATCCTGCGGGAACGCCCCGCCGCACCGGTCCGGGGCGCGGTGCAGACCGGCTGGGACGTGGTCGTCGAGGCCGAACGCGAATACTACGACAGCGGCGACGACCATCGCGTTCCGTTCCCGACGGTCTACCCGCGGCGGGTCTTCGCTCTCAGCGGCCCCCGACTGCTGATCGGGCGACGCAGCGAGTCCCGCGGCATCCATCCGGAGATCGACCTGTCCGGCACGCCGGAGGACCCGGGTATTTCCCGCGCACACGCCATGCTGGAGCTGATGGCGGACGGCGGCTACGCCGTACACGATCCGGGATCGACGAACGGTACCCGGCTCAACGACGAACCGAATCCGATCCCGCCGGGCCAACCGGTACCACTGCACAACGGCGACCGGGTGTACCTCGGTGCCTGGACCCGGATCACGATCCGCATGATCTCCAGGTAACGACTTTCCGACGCCAGGCCGCAGAGCCGCCGGCGGCGCGATCGTGGTTCCTACGCACCGCCGGCCGGCAGGTCACCGAGCCAGTGGCTCAGGCAGGATGCCGACCGCTGGCTCACGCCAGATGCCAGCGTTGTCCCTCCGGGGTGTCCTCAACCAGGATGCCGCCGGCGGCGAGCCGGGTGCGGATCCCATCCGCCTCGGCGTAGTCTCGCCGGGCACGCGCGGCCGAGCGCAGATCGAGGACGATCTCCATCACCCCGGTCAGCGCTGGTCGCAGCTCGGAACCGGCCGCGGGCCACTGCCCGACCGGATCAAGCCCGAGGACCGCGAGCATCCTGCGGACGACATCCACCCAGCCGGCGAGCTCCCGGCTGCGCGTCTTGGAAAGCACCTGGTTCCCGCACCCGACAGCACCGAACAGGGCCGCCAGCGCCCGGGAGACCGCGAGGTCGTCGTCAAGAGCGGCTGCGAAGGCACACCAGGCCTGGGCGGGGCTTGCGATCGTGAGCACGTCCACCGGGCCGGCCCCGGTGACCGCGTCAGTGCCCGACACATCCCGAAGATCGAGTGCTTTGAGTGTTTCGAGTGTTTCAGCCGCAAGCGCCGCAGCCTCGTCCGGCCCCCCCAGGATGTCCAGGGCGTTGCGGACGAACGTCTCGATCCGGTCGTGGGCCGCGGCCGACTCGACCAGCCCCTCCGGGCTGTATTCCAGGGACGAGCGATAGTGCGCGCCAAGGAGGTGGTAACGCAGTACCTGCGGTCTGACCTCGTCGAGTGCATCGGCGACCAGAAACGAGTTGCCCAGCGACTTCGACATCTTGGTGCCGCCGGTGGTCAGCAGACCGACATGCATCCAGTACCGGGCCATCTCAGCCGCGCCTCCCGCAGCGGACAGCCTGGCTGCATCCGTGCCAGCTCGATCCGTGCCAGCTCGATCCGTCCCGGCTGGGTCCACGGCACCTGGATCCAGGGCGCAGACCGACTGGGCACGTTCGTTCTCGTGGTGTGGGAACACGAGGTCAAGGCCGCCACCGTGGATATCGAAGATCTCGCCGAGATACTTGCCCGCCATGGCGGAGCACTCGATATGCCAGCCTGGACGGCCGGGTCCCCAGGGCGACTCCCAGAACGGCTCACCCGGCTTCGCGCCCTTCCACAGCGCGAAGTCACGAGGGTCGGCCTTTCCCGGTTCACCCTCCGCTGACGCCTGCATGGCATCCGGACGCTGGTTTGACAACTCTCCATAACCCGCGAAGCGGCCGACCCGGAACCACACCGACCCGCCACCGGCGTAGGCGCAGCCGACATCCACCAACCTGGCGATGAGCGTGATCATCTCCGGGATATGACCGGTCGCCCGTGGCTGGATGGTCGCCGGCAGCACGCCGAGAGCACGGTATGCGTCATCGAAGGCCCGGGTCTGGCGGGTGGCCAGCTCCCACACGCTCTCGCCGGCCCGGTTCGCGTTAATTATGATCTTGTCGTCGATGTCGGTGACATTCTGAACGAAGGTCACATCAAGCCCGGACGCGGTGAACCAGCGGCGCAGGACGTCGAACGCGACCGCGGTACGCACATGCCCGACATGTGGCGCGGACTGGACGGTGGGCCCACAGACGTACACGCCCACATGACCGGGGCGCAGCGGCTCGAAGGGCCGCGTGCGCCGGGTGCGCGTGTCGTAGATGTGGAGTCCCATCTGTCAAGCGTACGGTGCGGTCCCCGCTCGCACGCCCACGCCCCGCGCCAACAGCTCCGCTCGATTCCGCGAACAACCCACAAGTCCGACGGGGAATATTCCGGGCAAATCGAACTCCGCCGATGCAGCACCGGCCAGCACCGGCCAGCACCGGCCAGCACCGGCCAGCACCGGCCAGATCGACGCTAGGCGGTGGTGAACACCCGGTCGGGGGTCACGCGGATGACCACCCGCACCGCATCCGGCCCGTCCCACTGGTAGATCTCGTCACCGGTGTACTGCACCGCGAGAGCATCGATCAACTCGCGACCCCCCTCCTCGGTCAGGGTCGCCCGGCCACGGATCTCGACATAACCGTAGGGATCCCGCTGATCGAGAAACATGATTCCCACCCGTGGATCGCGAGCGATGTCACGTTCCTTGGCTCGACCCCGCACCGTTGACAACAACAGGTCCTCGCCATCACGCGCGATCCACAACACCGTCATTCGCGGAGATCCGTCCGGGCGGATCGTGGCGAGCGTCACGTAGGTCGCGGCGTCCGCGAGATCCTTGACCTTTTCGGGTAGATACACCGACATCAGGCTCCTCCGCCGGGTCCTGTCGCTTTCTCACCTTCTCATCCGCGGTGACCGCCGCCAGTCATCATGCCAAGCAGGCAAGACGGACCGCACGGATGAGACGTCCCACCGGACCGCCGGACACGTCCACCGATCAGCGCTGGGCGACCAGCGCGGTGGCGATGGCAGCGAGGCCTTCTCCCCGCCCGGTGAGCCCGAGGCCGTCGGTGGTGGTGGCGGACACGCTCACCGGCGCGCCGACCGCAGTGCTCAGGGCTTCCTGGGCCTCGGCACGCCGCAGCGCCATCCGCGGCCGGTTACCCACGATCTGCACGGCGACATTCCCGATCGCCCAGCCCGCCTCGCCCAGCAGCCTCGCCGTCTCGGTGAGCAGGGCAACGCCCGACGCCCCAGCCCATTCCGGCCGCCCGGTACCGAAGATCGAGCCGAGATCACCCAAGCCCGAGGCGGTCAGCAACGCGTCACAGGACGCATGAGCCGCGACATCACCGTCCGAATGCCCGGCGAGGCCGGTTTCGCCGGGCCAGAAAATACCTGCCACCCAGCATGGGCGGCCGGCTGCGAACGGGTGGACGTCCACACCGACACCCACTCGGGGAAATCCGGCCAGGGACAGCTTCCTCACCTCGCACATTCACGTTGGCATGGTGATACGGCGCGCTGTCTGCGACACCGCACCGTGGTCAGTCACTCAGTCACTCAGTCACTCAGTCACTCAGTCACTCAGTCAGTCGAGCAGAGTAGCCGGGCGCTGGACGCCGCTCGCTGATCGAACCAAAATTTTCAGGCGCCTCTTAGAGCGACCGGCAATAGGGACGCGGCGTCGCGGGGCTGGGGCACGCACCTCGCCACATCGCTCCCCATCCATCGCTGCGCGATGCACGGGGTACCCCGGCTCCGTCGGTCGACACCCACAACCAGGGTGCCTCCCTCCTCCGCCTCGCGATCTACGCACCCCGGCCCCGCTCCTTCATCCACGCCCCTATTGCCGGGCGCTCTTAGTCGCGACGCGCCAGCAACGCTTCGGCAAGGAGAAGATCAACCGGTCGAGTCACCTTGAAGGCCTCCGGCGCACCGGGAACAGTCATCACGGGGACGCCGAGCGCTTCGACCAGCCCCGCGTCATCGGTGATCGCCACACCGTCAGCGGACATCCCGCCGAGCCGGTAGGCCTCGTCGAGCACATCCCTGCGGAAGCCCTGCGGCGTCTGCACGGCGCGCAGAACATCACGGGAAACCGTCCGCACGACCCTGCCCACGTCATCGACCTGCTTGATCGTGTCGTTGATCGCGAGCACCGGGATCACCGCCGGTGCTCCGCCCAGCACCGCGGCGGCGACCGCATCGACAAGCGCGGGGGGTGTCAACGGGCGGGCCGCGTCGTGGACCAGAACAACCCCCACCGTCTCATCAAGGACGGCGATTGCCGCCCGAACGGAATCGATGCGCTCCGCGCCGCCGGCTATCACCCGCACGCCGGGCCCGAGCAATGCCGCAAATGTTTCCAGCTCTGCGGCCGGAGCTGCGACAACCACCTGGTCCACCAAAGTCGCAGACGTCAACAAATCGACGGCATGCTGGACGAGTGAACGTCCGGCCAGCGCACGAAGTGCCTTGGGTACGGACCCACCAAGACGTTCGCCGCGGCCGGCTGCCGGAACGACCGCGGCTACACGGTCAGACATGTGCACAGGTCTCAAACAAACCGGGCACGTCTGGATATCCGCGCTACCTGCTGCCGGCTAACCCGCCAGGACCTCATCGAGCATGGCTTCGGCCTTGTCCTCATTTGTGCCTTCCGCGAGTGCGAGCTCACTGACCAGGATCTGCCGCGCCTTGCTCAGCATGCGCTTCTCGCCCGCGGACAGCCCCCTTTCGCGATCACGACGCCAGAGGTCGCGAACCACCTCGGCGACCTTGTTCACATCGCCGGAGGCGAGCTTCTCAAGATTCGCCTTGTACCGCCGTGACCAGTTGGTCGGCTCCTCGGTGTGCGGAGCCCGTAGAACCTCGAATACGCGCTCGAGACCATCCTGACCGACTACATCACGGACGCCGACCATCGCGACGTTGTCCGCTGGGACGCGCACAGTCAGGTCACCCTGAGCGACCTTGAGTACAAGATAGAGCTTTTCCTCGCCCTTGATGACGCGTGTTTCAATCGCGTCGATGAGCGCAGCACCGTGATGTGGGTAAACAACGGTCTCGCCGACTTGGAACGCCATGTGTCAAGTGCCCCTTCCGCCTTCACCAGAGTAACACGCATGCATCGACCCAGGTCAGACGCATGCTTGTAAGGCAGGCCGCGATCGGCCCGCCAACACGCCTCGGTGACGTGTCGCCGGTGGGTCGGCGACGCTCCGGACCAGGCGAAACGGGCAAAGGCCGCCGACACGAGCAGCCTGCCCGGATGTCCTTCTGTGCCCCTCGCTACCCCCATGGCACCGATGATCAACGTGGACCTCTGGCGCGGTCGTGGTGTCGTGGCGGCCGGATGCCTCCGTTTCACCACGTCCCAGCCATGACTTCGCCTAGCTTCCTATACCACCCGGCAGATAGGCCGTCCATCGGCCACGATGGAGGGGTGCACCTCACACCGCCGCCGCCCGCCTCCGGGGACGACGACGGCAACGGGCCCAGCCACGACGACCATCGTTCCCACCCCCGCAACGGACCTCGCGACGACATCCCGCCGATCAACATCAAGATCCCCGACGACATCAGCGAACTGGCCGAGGATGTCGCCATTTACCACGCCGAGCTGCGGTCTCGCCAGCGCCGGGAGCTCCTGAGCAAGATTGTTCCCGGTCTGCGTCGGATGCCGGCCGGCCCGGCCGACCGGCCGTCGGCCCGGTCGCGCCCCGTCCCCGGCGTGATCATCACCGTACTCCTGATAATCATCAGCGCGCTCGGCGCCATGGTGCCGCTCATCCTGACGCACCCGCGTCCGGTCACATCCAACGGTCCGCTTCCGCTCGCATCCACGACCGCCCGGCCGGGCACTGTCGGCGGCCTGCTGCCCGACCTCCCGCTCAGCGCCACGCGCGGGTCGCGCGCCACAACGGACCTTCGGCCGGCGCTGATCGTGCTGCTCCCGGGATCCTGCGACTGCGCGAGAGCGGTACACGAAATCGTGGGCCAGGCCAACGAGGGCATCCCGGTACCCACCTATCTGGTCACCCCGGGAGCTGACAATCCGTTGTTGAATGATCTCACCCGCTCACCGGCGGCTGCGGGGGGGCTTGCCGTCGGCTACGGCGACCCGGACGGATCCCTCGCCCGTCTGGTCAACGCGGATCCCCAGCGGCCGACGCTGCTCCTCATCGCCGCGGACGGCCGGCTCGTGCAGCCGCCTCGCGGCTTCGCTCCCGGCGACCGGTTGGAGGGCTGGCTCAGCGCCGTTCCGCTCCGCTGACCCGCCATCGGTATCTGATCATCGCCGAGTGACCGTCGTTCATCTCGCGCGCTCGGCGGCCGCTGGCCGACCCCTGGCCAAAGAGCGCGCGACCGTCGTTCATCTCGCGCGCTCGGCGGCCGCTGGCCGACTAGGCTGTGCCCCGCGGTCGAAGCCGTCGGGTGCGCGAGTCCCCGAAAGGGGTCGGCCGCGCGCCGTCCGCCGGTCCGGCGGCGGATCAACCAGTACCGACGCGACGACCGTCGGTACCGTACCGAGGAGCAGCCGAGCCGTGAGCCACCGTCCGGGTGTGCGTACCGCGACCGCCTCGCTGTTCGCCAGCGCATCGCTGATTGCGACAATCACACTCTCATCGTGTGCAGCAGGTAACGACGCGGTGACGGCACAAACGCGCACGACGACGAACTCAGCCGCCGGTGCCGTCGGCACCATCTCGCTTCGTAACGTCTATGTGGCCGGGCCTGCGACCTCGGGCGGAAAAGCCCAGATCATATCCGCGTTCTTCAACGGCGGAACCCAGGACGACGAGATCATCGGAGTCGCGTCGCCGGCTGCGGACGGCGGCCAGACCCCGAAAAGTGCGGTCCTCGAAGCAGGCGGCCGCAACCTCTACATTGCCGACGGCAATGCTCCCGTACTGACCGGGCTGAACCGTGACCTCGCTGTCGGGCAGGCGATCCCGGTCACGTTCACCTTCGCCAAGGCGGGAAGCGTCACCCTCGCCGTCCCGGTGGAACCACCCGCTCCGGGAGCCTCCGCGGACCCCGCGACATCGGGCTCGACGCCGCCTGGGCAGCAGGTGAACGCGACCCCGAGCAGCAGTGCGACCCCGAGCAGCAGTGCCACCCTGAGCAGGAGTGTCACCGCGACCAGCAGTCCGGCCGCCGGCGTGTCGCGCCCGGCCGGCTCCGCCGGCTGACCTCCGCCGACTGACGTCGGCGGGCTGACCTCGGCGGGCTGACCTCGGCGGGCATCGTCAGCTGCCCGACATCGTCGGGTGAGTGACAAGGCAGGCCAGCCACTGCCCCATGGTTGTTGTCGGACCGTCCCGATACGGTGCGGGCCATGTCATCACGGCCTCCCGTTCCCCGCCCGAACGCACCGGGCCTGTCCGGTTCCCGCGCGGCGTCGGTTGGTTTCCGGTGCAGTGGGTGTGGCGCCGAGTCGGTGAAATGGGTGGGACGCTGCCCGCGCTGCAACACCTGGGGGACGATCGAGGCCCAGGTGCCCGCCGGCCGCTCGACCCACCGGGCCGGCGCGCGGGGCCTCGCCCGGGCGAGCGCGGCGGTCACGGCCCCCGCGTGCCCGATGTCGGCGGTTGACATCACCACGGCCCGCAGCCGTCCTACCGGGGTCACCGAACTCGACCGGGTACTCGGTGGCGGGCTCGTTCCCGGGGCGGTCGTCCTGCTGGCCGGCGAGCCGGGTGTCGGCAAGTCGACGTTGCTGCTTGAGGTCGCCGCGCGTAGTGCCGCGTCGGGCGCCCGGGCGCTCGTGGTCACCGGCGAGGAGTCGACCGCTCAGGTCAGGCTACGAGCCGGGCGAACGGGGGCAGTGCACGCCGATCTGTGGGTCGCCGCGGAGACCGATCTGGAGGCCCTGCTCACCCATGTCGACGAGGTCCGTCCAGAGCTGTTGGTGGTTGACTCGGTACAGACCATCACCACCGCCACCGCAGACGGAGCGGCCGGCGGAGTCACCCAGGTCCGTGAGGTCACCGCGGCCCTGATCCGCGCGGCAAAGGCGCTGAACATGGCCTGTGTGATCGTCGGCCACGTGACCAAGGACGGCAC
>NZ_CAUVXP010000195.1:0-9078 GCF_963555955.1 Protofrankia sp. Cas3 | reverse complement strand
GGCCCAGCAGACGGCGCAGCAGGGGGTCCGCGACATCGACGCCTACCGCGAGACCTGGCCGCCGTTGAATCCGCCGCCGGGCGCTGCTGTGACCAGGCCGATTTCTCCGGCGGTGATGGCCAGGCGTTTGTCGTATGTCACAAAGGCGCTGATCGTCTTTCCGGACGCGACGAGCTGGTCCGCGGTGGCCAGGTGGATGGCGTCCAGTGACCGCAGGTGGGGGAACGGGTAGGCGCCCGCGGTGGCTCGGATGGCGTCGTCGATGTCGAGGCGGTCAAGATGGGCAAGGACGCTTGGCACCGCTGCCAGCCGTGCCGGTTCCTCCCGGCGTAACGCCCGTGGGACTTCGACTTCGGCGAGTTTGGAGGTGATCACATGCTCGGTCTGCCGAGAGTTGAGCCATTCGGTCAGCTCGTCGCTCTCCAGCTCGGGTCTGATCAGCTTTACGATCGCGGAGGTGTCCAGATAGATCACCAGCGTTCCTCGTCACGGAGTTGTCGGATCAGCGCACCGGCTTCCAGGCCATTGATCAGTGGGCCCTGCGGTGCGATGAACGGGCCGGTGACGGTGGCTGGGGCGACCTTGCCCGCTGCGATCAGGTCGTCCAGTTCCCCGGGGGTTGCCGGCACGATTCGGCCGATCACCTTGCCGTGTCGGGTGATTTCGATGGTCTCGCCGTGTTCGACACGCGCCAGGACACCTGCGGTGTCCTGATTGAGCACCCGCACGGGTACCTGTTCCATGAGCCCAGTGTAGTACATGAGTAGTACATGGGTAGTACTGCTTCGACGTCATGGTGGCGGAGTGGGGCGATCTCCATTCCGGGCGATCTTAGGCGTGCGACGCCGTGGCGTTGTTTGTCCTGCACATCGACTGTGGTCCTCCTCGACCTGGCGGGTAGCCGCGACAGGACGTCCTGCCACAATCTGTTACCTTCGCGGACATGATCCGAGCGTCGTCGCAGCTACCCGGTACCGTGGTAGAGGTCCGGTACTGCTGGTCTGCGGGTGGCTGTCAGGGGTCATCCGGATGCCAGGAGTGTCCGCGGCGCACGGCACGATGTGGTCACGACGCTGGAATGGGATGCCGGTGAGAGCGCCACCGTCGCAGGTGTGGGTCCAGTCGTTGGGGGAGCTGCTCGACTCTCCACCCGTCCCCGAGAGCGGCCATCCGTGGACAGGCCGCGGGACGACGCCGTTGGCCGTCGAGCTGAGTTTCGCGGCGTATCCGTCGGCCGGCGCCGCCACCACCGAGTTGGGCCTGAAGGTGACGGCTCGGCTGGTCAAGCCGGGAAAAAACGGCTGGGTCGCCGCCGTCGGGTGGGACGAGCTGAATGCGTCGTACAAGGTCGGTGAGTTCTCGCCGGCGCACGTCCAGGTGCTGCAGGAGATGTTCGCCCTGTACAGGGCCCGACAGGACCGGTACGACTACTCGTACTACTCTCACAGCGGGCCGAAGCGGCTCGACCTTTCCGCATTCGGGAGCCACCAACTCTGGCCGATGCTCGACGCGGCCGCGGCGGTCGGCCTCCGGTTCGTCCACGCGAGGAAGAAGCTCGGCGACGTGGACCGTTACGGCCTCGCCGAACTGTGTGTGGACGTGATGCGCGACGCGAGCTCGGAATCCTTGATCGTCGCACCCCTGCTTCGCATCGAAGGGTCGGCCGAAGCCGAGGCCGCGGTGTTCTCGTTCATCGGCGGCGACGGCCACGGTGTCATCTACGTCGATCGGGCGGAGATCCGGGCGTCTGAGGACCACCGCGACTGGCACGTGCGGCTTGCTCGTCTCGTCGAGCCGGTGCCGCCGGCGCTGCAGCGGATGGCGGTCGGGAACCGGAGCCTGGAGGTCCCAGCTGTCGAGGAGGACCGGTTCCGGACGGAGTTCTACCCGCGGTTGCGCCGGCTGGCCCCGGTGCTGTCCCGTGACGGGTCGTTCGTACCGCCGGAGGTGGTGCCGCCGACCCTGGTGCTGCGTGCCGCCTACGGTGATGACCACGACCTCGACCTCAACGTGGAGTGGGAGTATGACCTCGGCGGACGGCGGATACGCGTACCGTTGCGCGACGCGGCGCCGGAGGGATTCCGGGACCCGCGCCAGGAGCGGGATGTGCTGGCCGCGCTGGACCTGCCCCCCGATGCGGCGGCCGTGCTCTGCGTCGGGCCGGGGTTCGCAGGCGAGGAGCTGACCGCGGAACTGACCCCGGAGCTGACCCTGCCGTCGCGGGTGCGGCTGCGCGGTACCGACACGATGCGCGTGACGACGGAGCTGCTTCCGTGGCTGGCGGGGCGTCCCGGGGTTGTCGTCGAGGTCAGCGGCGAGCCTGTCGACTACCGGGAGGCGGGCGACTCGCTGCGTATCGGCCTGTCGACCGATGACGTGGTGGGTGAGACCGACTGGTTCGACCTCGGGGTCACCATCTCCGTGGAAGGTCGTCAGGTGCCGTTCGCGGACGTCTTCCTGGCGCTGGGTCGGGGCCAGTCGCACCTGCTCCTCGCCGACGGCGCCTATTTCAGTTTGGACAAGCCCGAGCTGCAGGCTTTGCGGCGGCTGATCGAAGAGGCGCGGGCGCTGCAGGACCGACCCGCCGGTCAGCTGCGGATCAGCAGGTTCCAGGCCGGGCTGTGGGACGAGCTGGCCGAGCTCGGCGTGGTCGAGCGCCAGGCGCACTCATGGCGCCAACAGGTGACGGGGCTGCTGTCGCTGAGCGCGGTGGATCAGTATGAGCCGCCTTCGACGCTCGCGGCGACGCTGCGGCCGTACCAGCTCGAGGGTTTCCGCTGGCTGGCGTTTCTGTGGCAGTACCAGCTGGGTGGGGTGCTCGCCGACGACATGGGCCTGGGCAAGACGCTGCAGACGCTGGCGCTGGTCTGCCACGCGAAGCAGGTCGCCCCCGAACTCGCGCCGTTCCTCGTCGTCGCGCCGACGAGCGTCGTGGCGAACTGGGCCGCGGAAACGGCACGGTTCGCACCCGGTCTGCGGACAGTGACGATTTCTGACACGGAGCGACGCCGCGGCGACCCTCTCGAACAGGCGGTGTCACGCGCAGACCTGGTCGTCACCTCGTACACGCTGTTTCGGCTCGAGTATGACAAGTACGCGGACCTCCCGTGGTCCGGTCTGGTTCTCGACGAGGCCCAGGTCGTCAAGAACCACCAGTCAAAGGCGTACCAGTGCGCTCGACTGCTTCCGGCGACTTTCAAACTGGCCGTCACCGGGACCCCGATGGAAAACAACCTGATGGAGCTGTGGTCGCTCCTGTCGGTCACCGCGCCCGGTCTGTTCCCGAGCCCGACACGATTTCGTGACTACTACGCCCAGCCCATTGAAAAGGAGCACGACGCCGAGCTGCTCGCGCAGCTTCGCCGGCGGATCCGACCGCTGATGACGCGCCGTACCAAGGAACAGGTCGCGCCTGAACTTCCACCGAAGCAGGAACAGGTTCTCGAGGTGGACCTGCATTCGCGGCACCGGAAGCTGTACCAGACCCACCTGCAACGGGAACGGGAGAGGGTTCTGGGCCTGGTGACGGACATGAACAAGAACCGCTTCACGATCCTGCGTTCGTTGACCCTGCTACGCCAGCTCAGCCTGCACGCCGGACTCGTGGACGACGGTCATGACGACATTCCGAGCGCCAAGATCGACGCCCTGCTCGAGCAGCTCAGCGACGTCATCGACGGCGGCCACCGGGCCTTGGTCTTCAGCCAGTTCACCAGATTTCTCGGTAAGGTACGCGACCGGTTGTCCGCCGTCGGCGTGGAATACTGTTACCTCGACGGCAGGACCCGTAACCGACCGGGGGTGCTCGAACGGTTCAAGACGGGGTCAGCCCCGGTGTTCCTCGTCAGTCTGAAAGCCGGCGGATTCGGTCTGAACCTCACCGAGGCCGACTACTGCTTTCTGCTCGACCCGTGGTGGAACCCCGCAACCGAGGCGCAGGCGGTGGACCGCACACACCGCATCGGGCAGACCAAGAACGTCATGGTCTACCGACTCGTCGCCAAGGACACCATCGAGGAGAAAGTGATGGCGCTGAAGGCCAGGAAAGCCGAATTGTTCTCCAGCGTCATGGATGATGGCGACGCGTTCGGTTCGAGTCTCGACGCGGACGACGTCCGGGCGCTCTTCTCCTGACCGTCCACGTAGGTCGCATCGGGCCCGATGACGGCGAGCGGTTACGTGGCGTCCGCCTGGCGGCGCTGGCCGATGCGCCCGGGTCCTTCTGGCAGACCTTGGCGGACGAGAGCGCCCGTCCTCGTGCGGACTGGCGGGCTCGCGCGCGGCGCAACGCCGCAGGTGATGCGCACGCGACGTTCCTCCTGGAGCGGGGGAACGAACCGATGGGCAACGAACCGATGGGCATGGTCGACGTCTACCAGCCGTCGCTGGCGCCGGAGTTCCGTGAAGTGGCCGCGATGTGGGTCGCGCCGGCCCTGCGCGGTACCGGGGCGGCCGACGCTCTGCTCGACGCCGCCGTGGAATGGGCCCGAACGGTCGGCGCGATCGGCGTCCGACTATGGGTTGTGCCCGACAACACGGCCGCGGTAGGTATCTACGTCCGCCACGGTTTCACGCTGATCGGCGACCCGGAATCCGACACGGACGACCCGGCGGGCAGGGTTTATGTACCGATGCTGCTCACGCTGGACAAGGAGGAGGCGGCTCTGCCGACATTCACAACGCGTGCGCTCGCTCCGTGGACCGACGAGTCGGGCTGAGTATGTTCGTGTCGGGCAGCTGAAGCCTACGCGGGTGGCTCGGGCCGTCCGAGCCGGCGGTTGTCAAGGACCGCGATCTTCTGGCGCACTGCCGTGACCTCGTCGATGTCCAGCTCCGCTATGATCATGCCGGGTTCGGCGCCGAGCTGCTCACGGATCGAGCCGTCGGGGCCGACGACGGCGCTGAAGCCGATGCCGGTGGGAGCGGTCGCGGACGTCTCGACACCGACCGAGCTCGGATCGGCCTGACCCACGGCGGCGAGCCAGACGGTGGCGTCGAGTGCCCGAGCGCGGATCAGCAGGTCCCACTGCTCACGCTTACCCGGTCCAGCGCCCCACGACGCCGGCAGCAGGCAGACCAGGGCACCGGCGTCGGCGTGGGCGCGGAACAGCTCGGGGAAGCGTACGTCATAGCAGGTGGCGAGGCCGATCCGTACCCCGTCGACGTCCACGGTCACCACCTGGGATCCGGGGGCGACCGTGCGGGATTCGGTGAAGCCGAACGCGTCGTACAGATGGATCTTGTCGTAGCTTGTATCGACGCCGGGCCCGGTGACCAACAGCGTGTTGGTGACACGCCCGTCGGGCGCGGGGGTGAACATCCCGGCGACGACCACGATGCCCACCTCCGCCGCGATCCGGCGAACGTCGCCGGCCCAGGGGCCGTCCAACGGTTCGGCGACGGGTCGCAGCCGTACCCCGAAGCGGGCCATCGTCGCCTCGGGGAAGACCACGATCCGCGCGTTCTGCTCGGCCGCGTGGAGCGCCTGGCCATGGACGATGTCGAGGTTCGCCTTCGGGTCGAGGTCGGCGACGATCTGGCTGAGTGCGATCCGCACGGGACTGCCACCTCCGGGTTCAAGATCCTAGCCGGTCGGGCGAATCATCATGCGGTAGAGCGTCCGGGCCTGGTGCCCGCTGAGGCAGACCAGGACCGGACGCGGGGATCGACTGTTACGGCACCAGCGTGATCCGGTTGGTGACCGGCGGTGCCAGCGGTGAGTTGGCAGCCAGGTAGGCGGCGAACGCATCCAGGTCGATGCCCTGGTTTACCTTGTCGGTGCCCTCGGTGAAGACGGTGAACCCGTCACCGCCGCCGGCGAGGAAGTTGTTGACAGTGATCCGGTAGGAGGCCGCGGGGTTCAGCGGCTGCCCGCCGATGACCACGTTGCTCACCTTCGAGCCGACGGGTGCGCTTGCGCTGTAGCTGTAGGTGATTCCGGCGGGCTGGAGAATCCGGTTGGTCGTGGCCTGTTGTTCCAGCACCCGCTTGATGGCGTCCCCGCTGATGGTCATCGCGGTGAGCAGGTTGTTGAACGGCTGAACGGTGAAGGCCTCGCCGTAGGTCACCTCACCGGGCTGTTCGGCACCGGACGGAGCGTAGGTGAGGTCCGCCCGCACGCCGCCGGGGTTCATGAACGCGGCAACCGCGCCACCGGTGGTCGCGGAGCTCGTCGCGGCCAGCTGCGCGTCGGCGATGGCATCGCCCATCGGGGTTTCGCCAGCCGGTGAGGCGGTACGGGTGAGGTCGGAGGTGATGCGTCCGATGACCCTGTTTTCCAGAGTCGCGGACTTCGCACCGTACTCGTCCACGAGTTCGCTGACATCGGGGTCAGGAGTGACGTCGCGCGTCACAATGTGATTTGCGGCGGTGGCGCTGACGACGGTGTCCGACTTCCTGTCGATGGTCAGGTGAATGTCGGTGAGGGCCCGGCCGAAGGACGCGGCCTGAGTGACCAGGTGACCGTCCACGACACAGTTGTATGCCTGGTGGGTGTGGCCGGAAACGACCGCCGAGATTTCCGGGTCCAGCTTCTTGGTGATATCGACGATCGGTCCGGAAAGGCCGGTGCAGCCGTCATAGGTACCGGTGCTCGCCTGCGCCCCGCCCTGGTGGATGAGAAGCACGATCGTGTGCACGCCAGCCTGCTTGAGCTGGGCGGCGGCGGCGTTCGCCGTAGCCACCTCGTCATCGAAACGCAGGCCCTTGACGCCCTCGGCGGTGACGATGGTCGGGGTGTCCTTCAGGGTCATTCCGATGAACCCGACCGGTACGCCCTGGAACCGCCGTACCGTCCACGGCTTGAACAGCGGCCGGTCCCGGTGTACGTCGATGACGTTGGCCGCGAGGTATTCGAAATCCGCGCCGCCGAACCACCCGAGCTGGCAGTCGTCCACCGGGTTGCAGCCGCCGCGCTGCAACCGGCGCAGTTCGTCCTTGCCCTCGTCGAACTCGTGGTTCCCGACGCTGCTGATGTCGACGCCCATCTCGTTGAAGATGTTGATCGTCGGCTCGTCGTGAAAGAGAGCAGAAATCAACGGGCTGGCGCCGACATTGTCACCGGCGGAGACGGTGACGGAGTTGGGGTTACCTTCCCGAAGCTTCTTCAACCAGGTCGCGAGATAGACGGCGCCACCCGCGTCCACGCCACCGATCCGCCCGCCGCTACCGGTCGGCGGACGCAGATTGCCGTGGAAGTCGTTGAACCCGAGTATCTGTACCTCGACCTGGGAGCCGCGGCGCCCCTGGTTCGACTGCGAAGCCGCCGCCGGCATCACGAAGGCTAACGTCGCCGCGGCTATACCGGCGACACCGACGACGCCCCAGCGGGCGCGTCGGGACGAGAGAAAGCTCATGCTGCTCCGTTCTGAGTGGGTCGGCCGACGACTGCGCGATCGCTGCTGCATATGCCGCGGGCGCCGTCGGCGGCCCCGATGGACGGTAGGAGAAAGTGGGTCGGGCGGCGAGAAGGCTATTGACCGGTGGCGGCTCCAGCCGCACAGGAGGTCTACTGTCCGGTGAACAATTCGCGGCGCTCATGGCCGCGCGGAAATGTCCCGGTCGATTCGCCGTACCGGCGGGCCCACCGGCATGGCGGTTATGTCTCGTACGGATCGACCGGGGTTGGAATGACGTCCAGTGTGCGTGCCGCAAATTTCGGCCTACCATGATCGGGAATGTTGCCGTCCCAGGTCGCCAGTACCGTCACCCAGGTGTTTTCGGCGGGTGCGGCAACGCCGTCTGGAAGCGTGAGATCAACGGCCGCGGCTTCGGCGTCAGCGGCGCAGCACCGGATCACGAATCGGGTCAGCAGGATCTGCCGGCCCTCGGGTACCGCCACGAAACCGGTCATCTGGACGGTCGTCCCGGCAAGCGACCGGCCGCGGTCGTACGTCCGTTCGACGATCTCCCGCATGGGGAGGGTGGCGATCCCGTCCGGTCCCGGGTGCAGCGGCCCGTAGGGGACAGCCCGCGGTGGTGGCACGATGATGGTGGCACGCCTCGCGCTGAAGGCGCCCAAGGACGGCGGGGCGACCATGTAGATCACGGCGACGGGCAGTAGGAGCAGCAGCGCCACGCCCGGTGGACCGTGCCGGTGGGCGGATTGTGTCTGGTCATGGTTGCCGGCGCTGGCGTAGCGCACTAGGGCGACCGCGCCGAGCAGGGTCACCAGCCCGCCGGCGGCCAGCAGCGGGATGCGCATGCCTACCCGCACGTAGGACGTGTAGGCGCCGGTCTGCGCGAGTCGCAGGAAGGTGATGCCCATGATGAGCAGCAGGAGTCCGCCGATCGGGCCGATGTGGGTTCCGGCGCCGACCTCGGTGGTCTTGTGGTCATCGTCGGTGTCAAGACCCGTGCGCCCGTCGATTCCGTCGAGGGCGTCGAGGGCGTTGCCATCAAGGTCACTGTGCGTCACAGCACAACCGTCCCGACCACGACCGCGGTCATGACCGCGGTGAGAAAGGTCACCGGCGCGAACCGTGAGGTCACCTGGCGACCGAAGGTCCCCACCTGCATGGCGATCAATTTGACGTCAATCATCGGTCCGACGACGAGGAAGGCCAGTCGCGCGGTCAGTGGGAACTGGGACAGGCTCGCGGCGACGAACGCGTCCGCCTCGGAGCAGACGGCCAGCGCAACCGCCAGCACCGCAAGAGCGATCACTGTGAGGATGCCGGCGCCCGCCACCGCGTCCAGCGCCGATCGCGGCACCACGACGTTGAGCGTCGCGGCCAGCGCTGCGCCGAGGACGAGAAAGCCGCCGGCGTGGAGGAAGTCGTGACCGGCGACATCGGCGAGCCGGCGCAGCCGCAGGCCGCCACCGCGTTCCCCATGATGATCTCCGTCGGGGGCGGTGTCGTTCTGTTTCAGAATCGGTACGCCGAACCGGTGCCAGATCAACCCGACAATGATGGCCGCGAGCAGCGAGGCGATGAACCGCGCCAGGACCATCCGCGGGTTGTTCGGAAAGGCGACGGCGGTTGCGACGATCACGACCGGATTGATGGCCGGCGCCGCCAGTAGAAAGGTCAACGCCGCCGCCGGTGGCGCTCCGCTGTCGATGAGGCGTCTGGCGAC
>NZ_CAUVXP010000194.1:0-9080 GCF_963555955.1 Protofrankia sp. Cas3 | reverse complement strand
GAATACCACCAAATCCATCCTATTGGATATTGCCGGCGATCCGGACAGCGTCCTGCGGATGCGGATGGCCGACGAACTGCGGATGCTCGGTCATCGACTGACCACAGAACCACGGCTGGGCGCGGGCGTCGACGCCGCAGCGACCGACATCATGGCGTGGATCGTCAACCGGTACCGATCCGAGATCACAGGTGTGATCAGCGAGACGGTCGCGCGCTGGGAACCGACCGAGACCGCGGCCAAGGTCGAACTCCATGTGGGTCGTGACCTGCAGTACATCCGTATCAACGGCACGGTGGTCGG
Organism: Protofrankia sp. Cas3; assembly: GCF_963555955.1. Lineage (NCBI taxonomy): Bacteria > Bacillati > Actinomycetota > Actinomycetes > Frankiales > Frankiaceae > Protofrankia > Protofrankia sp. Cas3. Next base: position 8,777 of record NZ_CAUVXP010000194.1, on the reverse strand, counting down.
CGCGCTCGCCGGGCTGGTCATCCATCTCCTGACAGGCCTGCTGCTGTGAGAGCGACCAGGATGGCCCCGGCCCGGCGTGCGCGAGGTCTCACCTGCGGCCGGCGACATCCGGGGTGGTGATCGGTGTACGCTGAACCCGCTGGCGGCCACAGGCCGTCCATGGTGTGCGGTTTTCGAACCACATGCCCGAGGTCCGTGTGACAGTAGGTCGGGGCGAACCCAAGAGGGTTCACTCTGATCATGCTTTGGTGACGCGGCCCGAGCTGGACGCACGACCGCTGCCACATGATCGCCGACGCATCCACGCGGCGACCTCGACACGACGGACGGATGAACCCTGTCTCAGCACGGTGACACTCAGCCCTCCCCTGCCCGCCGACGTTCCCGGCCCGCTCGCGGTGGTGGTGGCAGCGGCGGCGGCGGCGCCTACCGCGGTCGCGGCGGCCCTCGTCCGGGCGGCAAGCAGAACGGCCCGAACCGATCCGCGACTCCGCCCCGCCCGACTCTGCCGACCCGCGAGCCACGGCCACCGGTCAGCTCCTTCGCGGACGCCGGCCTGCCGGCGGCCCTCGTCAGCGCCCTTGCCCGACAGGGGATCACCGCCCCGTTCGCAGTACAGGCCGCAACCCTGCCCGACGTCCTGGCCGGTGAGAACGTCCTCGGCCGGGCAAGCACCGGATCGGGCAAGACCCTCGGGTTCGGCCTGCCGATGCTCGCGGAGCTGTCGAAGAACCGCGCTGTCGCGCCGGGACGCCCCCGCGGTCTGATCCTCGTTCCGACCCGGGAACTCGCCCAGCAGGTCCACGACGCGCTGGACCCGCTCGCCCGGCCACTGGGCCTTCGGCTACGCGCGGTGTACGGCGGGACGTCGATCTCCCGCCAGATCAGCTCGCTGCGGCGCGGAGTGCACATCGTCGTCGCCACGCCCGGACGCCTGGGCGACCTGATCGAACGCGGTGCCTGCTCTCTGGAGGAGATCGCGATCACGGTGTTGGACGAGGCCGACTACATGTGTGACCTCGGCTTCCTCCCGGCCGTGCGAGCGCTGCTGGACGCGACCCCGGCCGGTGGTCAGCGGCTGCTGTTCAGCGCGACCCTCGACCGCGAGGTGGAGGTGCTGGTCCGTCAGTACCTGCCGGAACCGGTGCTCGTCGCCATCGACTCGGAGACCGCGCAGGTCTCGACGCTGTCGCGGCACGCTCTCGAAGCCTCGGATCCGGCTGCCCACACCCGCCTGGTCACCGCGCTCGCCGGTGGTTCCGGGCGGACCCTGGTGTTCGCTCGCACCCAGCGGGGCGCGGACCGGCTCGCCGAGCAGCTCACCCGCTCGGGCGTCCCGGCCCAGCCGCTGCACGGCGGCATGGCGCAGAACGCTCGGACCCGGGCGCTCGCCGGGTTCGCCGACGGCGCGCACCGGGTACTGGTCGCCACCGACGTGGCCGCTCGCGGCATCCACGTCGACGGCGTCGACATCGTGGTGCACGCAGGGCTTCCGAGTGATCCCAAGACCTACCAGCACCGCGGCGGACGGACGGCCCGAGCGGGCGCGCACGGCGCCGACGTGCTCGTCTCGCTGCCTGAGGAACGTGGCATCGTACGCGCGCTACTGCGTGCCGCCGGTAGTGACGCCCAGCCGGAAGCGGCCGACGCGGACGCCGAGGTCGTGACGCGCCTCGCCGGACCGCCCGCGCCTCGGATCCTGCCGCAGCAGCGGACCGCCTCGGCCGAGTCGGTCTCGGCCAGGGTGCCGGCGCAGGGACGGCCGTCCGGCGGCTCGCGGCGCGGCACGGACAAGCAGTGGGGTGCCCCGGCATCCCGCGGTGGTTCGGCATCCGGCCGCGGGTCTGACCAGCAGCGCCGCGGGGGGCGCCGCCAGGGTCCGCCATCCACGACGACAACCGGTCAGGCCTGATCCGACCGGCGGCCCCAAAAGCGTAGATCCAGCCAAAGGGCGTGCGATCATGATTTCTCCCGCACGCCCGGCGGCCCCTGTAATCTGAGGCAGAATATCGAAGGCCGCGGCACCGACTCGTTCGGTACCGCGGCCTTCGGCATAGCGTGTTCAAGCCATAGCGTGCTCAGGCCGACCTGTTCAGAGCCGGCCCGACACTCCGGCCGCAACGGCCTGCTGTGCTACGCCCAGGCGAAGGCGCAACGGGTTCGCGACGGAACGCGCGATCCGCCACGGTTCGGACGCGCTGTCCACCCGGCCGTCGACGTCCCCCTCCGACGCCCCCCACTGACCCGACCACGGCCCACGCGACTCCAGGTGGACCGATTCGTCCTGCTCAGACACTGGCAATGCCCCCTCCCACAACGACGACATGCATAAGCAACCCGTAATGGCACAACGCAGTGGCATAAAGTGATGACACGACGGGCGTGTCCGCATCCCGCAGACACCTGGCTACAAACCATATCGAACCCGGCTCCGGGACGATAAGGCAGTCGTGGGTGAGAATGTTCATCCACGGTCACAGCCGGCTCATACACAATGGCATTGACCGTTTGATGGGTATCCGGCGTGTCAAGCCGTCGGTGGGACTGTCCCCCGTCGGTAGAACCCGGCCGGCGTAGCGCGGGCGGGTCGCGCATGGGCCGCCGTCGGCCGACAGTTGACCCAGGGTCTGGGCGACCCAGGGTCCGGGCGACCCAGTGGCTGAACGACTGCGCGAGGGCCGTCTCGTCAGCTCGCGGTCACGAGGCGACGGCCTTCGCGCCGAGAAGACTTTTGATGTCTCCCCAGAAGGCTCCGGTCGTGTCGACCTCGGGTCCGAGCTTGAGCAGGGAGGTCCGCCGCGGGCTCTGCAGCCGCAGGTGCACGGGGGTGCTGCCGGGATGGGTGGTCAGGATGTGCTTGAGGTTGTTGACGAGGTCCGGGGTCACCTTGTGAGTGGGTACCGTGAGGACAACAGGCGGCTCCGCGTCCGCACTGACACTCGACACGTCGAGCGTGGTGAGATCCTGTCCGAAGATACTGATGGCGCCGTCGCGCTCATTGAGCCTGCCCCGCACGGAGACGACGGCGTCGGGCACCAGCTCAGTGCCGTGGATTTCATAGCTCTTCGGGAAGAACAGAACCTCCACGGCGGCGTCGAGATCCTCAAGGGTGATGATGGCCCAGAGGCTGCCGCTGGTCTTGTTGACCCGCCGATCGACCTTCGCGATCACGCCCGCGATGCGGACAGCGCCCTCGCTTCGGCCACTGTCAAGAAGATCGACGATGGAGGTGTCCCGATTGCGTTCCAGGATCTTTTCGGCGCCCTCCAGCGGATGGCTGGAAACGTAGAGGCCGAGCATCTCGCGTTCCTGCGCCAGGAGTTCAGGGCGCGGCCACTCCGCGGCACTGAGATCGAGGTTGAGACCGATCTTCACCGGTTCGCCCTCGTTCTCGTCGCCATCTCCGAACAGACCATACTGGCCGAACGCCTCAGCCCGCTTAGGGCCGACGACGGCGTCGATGGCGACCTCGTGGACACTCACCAGCGCCCGGCGGGTGTGGCCGAGCGAATCGAAGCTGCCCGCCTTGATGAGGGAATCGACGGTACGTTTGTTACAGACACCGATCTCGACCTTGTCGAGGAAATCCGGGAACGAGGTGAACGCGCCCTTCTTCTGCCGCGTGGCCCTGATCGAGTCGACCACCGGCGCCCCGACGTTCCGAATGGCACCCAGACCGAAACGGACGTCGGTGCCGACCGGGGTGAAATACAGGGATGAGTCGTTGACATCCGGCGGCAGCACGCGGATCCCCATCTTCCGGCACTCCGCCAGATATACCGCCATCTTGTCCTTGTCGTCGCCGACGGAGGTGAGCAGTGCGGCCATGAACTCGGCTGGATAGTTGGCCTTCAGATAAGCCGTCCAGAAGGAGACGACACCGTAGCCGGCGGTATGCGACTTGTTGAATCCATAGCCGGAGAACGGGAGCAGAACGTCCCACACCGCCTGCGCGGCCACCTTCGAGTAACCTTTTTCGTCCATGCCCACCATGAACTCGGCATAGCTGGCGTCCAGGATCTCCTTCTTCTTCTTCCCCATGGCGCGGCGCAGCAGGTCGGCCTTGCCGAGGCTGTAGCCGGCGAGCTCGCGCGCGATGGCGAGCACGTGCTCCTGGTAGACGACGAGATGGTAGGTGTCGCCGAGGATGCTTTCGAGTGCGTCCCGCAGTTCCGGGTGGATGGGCGTGATCGGCTTGCGGCCGTTCTTGCGATCGGCGTACTCGATGTGCGAGTTCGCCGCCATGGGTCCCGGTCGGTACAGCGCCAGCACGGCCGCGATGTCCTCGAACGTCGTCGGCGCCATGAGACGCAGCAGACTGCGCATGGGACCACCGTCAAGCTGGAACACCCCGAGTGTGTCACCACGGGCCAACAGCTCGAAGGTGGGGACGTCTGCCAGCGGAAGGGTCTGGAGGTCGAGGTCGATCCCGCGGTTCTGGCGGATGTTGCGGATCGCGTCGTCGATGACGGTGAGGTTCCGCAGGCCCAGGAAGTCCATTTTCAGCAGGCCCATGTCCTCGCACTGCGGGAACGGGAAGCCCGTGATGATGGCACCGTCGGCGTCGCGCCGGTGGATCGGCAGAACATTCAGCAACGGTTCGGAGCAGAGAATGACCCCGGCGGCGTGCACGCCGGTTCCACGGGTGAGCCCTTCCAACCCGCGGGCCGTGTCGATGACCTTTCGGACCTCCTGATCGGTTTCGTAGAGGCCGCGAACCTCCGCCGCCTCGCTGTACCGCTCGTGTTGGGGATCGGTGATGCCCGACAGCGGGATGCCCTTGCCGAACACGTCCGGCGGCATCGCCTTGGTGATGCGGTCGCCGAGGGAGTAGGGGTAGCCCAGGACGCGGCAGGAGTCCTTGATCGCAGCTTTTGCCTTGATGGTGCCGAAGGTGAGGATCTGGCAGACCTTCTCCTCACCGTATTTCTCCGTCACGTAACGGATCATGTCGCCGCGACGGCGTTCGTCGAAGTCCAGGTCGACGTCGGGAGGGGTGACCCGTTCGGGGTTCAGGAACCGCTCGAAGATCAGTTTGTGTTCGATCGGGTCGAGCTCGGTTATCCCGAGGACGTAGGCGACCATCGAACCGGTGGCCGAGCCGCGTCCCGGCCCCACCCGAATACCCTTGTCGCGCGCCTCCCGGCAGATGTCGGCGACGACCAGGAAGTAGGCGGGAAAACCCATCTGGTCGATCATCCGGAGTTCATAGTCGATCCGCTCGCGGACATCCTGCGAGGGGTTGGCGCCGAACCGGTGCTCCACTCCTGCGGCGACCTCTTTGTACAACCACGACAGCTGGTCCTCCCCGGCGGGGACGGGGAAGTGTGGCATTCGGTCGACAAAGGTGAACACGTCGTCATACGGTTCGACCCGCTCGGCGATCAGCAGAGAACTGTCGCAGGCGCCGGAAACCTGACCGTCCCACAGCTCCCGCATCTCGTCGGGGCTCTTGAGGTAGTAGCCGTCTCCGTCGAACTTGAAACGCTTGGGGTCGTCGAGTGTCTTGCCGGTGCCGACACACAGCAGCGCGCTGTGCGAATCCGCCTGATCCTTGGTGACGTAGTGGCTGTCATTCGTCGCGAGCGGCGCCAGATCCAGCTCCCGGGCGATTCGCAGGAGTCCGTCGCGCACGCTGCGTTCGATGGCCAGGCCGTGGTCCATCAGCTCAAGGAAATAGTTCTCCGCGCCGAAGATGTCCTGAAAGGTCGCGGCCGCTTCCAGCGCCTTGTCGAACTGACCCAGGCGCAGCCGGGTCTGGACCTCACCGGAGGGACAGCCCGTTGTCGCGATGATTCCGACGGCGTGTTCGGAGATCAGATCGCGATCCATCCGAGGTTTGCGGTAGTAGCCGTCGAGACTCGCCAGGCTGGAGAGGCGAAAGAGGTTCCGCAAGCCGGTCGCATTGGCGGCAAGCATGGTCATGTGGGTGTAGGAGCCGCTACCGGAAACGTCACCGCCTTCCCCGTCGGGGTCGGCGTTACGCTGGCCGCCCTCGCCCCAGAAGATGGGCTTCTTGTGGAAACGCGATTCGGGCGCGATGTACGCCTCGATACCGATGATCGGCTTGACACCGGATTTCTTCGCAGCTTGCTGAAACTCGTAGGAACCGAACATATTACCATGATCGGTCATGCCGACCGCGGGCATCCCGAGACGGGCCGCCTCGGCACACAGAGAATTGACCTTGGCCGCACCGTCCAACATCGAGTACTCGGTGTGAACATGCAGATGGACGAAGGAATCGCTAGCCATCGGTCCCCTTTCTTGCCCTACCCTTCCCTGAACTCTAGCGGCGCCTACCGACCGTCTCCGCCGGCGGCACAGTGGCACCAGCCTCAGCGGGTACGGGGCCGCCGAACGCTCGCGGAAGGTGACCGTCCCTGCCGGTCGCTCTACATCGACCGGCAGGGGCGGGTGGGGGTGGGGGTGGCGAGGTTTCGTACTGTGGCCGCTCCTCGGCGAAGGTCATCCGGGCCCTGCACCCGTCCAGTACGCGACGACCGTGGCCTGCCGTCCGTCCACAGCTGGGCGCCGGGCACACCCGGGCCATGCCGCCTTCGACGCCTTCGACCTGTTCAGCCGTTACACCGGCACCCTGGTGTGCGACGACTACGCCGGCTACGACACGTACGAGAAGATCCTCACTGCGCGCCAGCTGTGTAACGCGCACCTGATCCGTTCGGTTCGGGGTGTCGCCGAGGCCGAACCAGGGCTCCAGGTATGGGCGACGGCGATGATCGAGGTGCTGCGTGCGGGCCGGTCGGCCGTCAGTGCGGCCCTGGCCGAGGGCCGCACCTGCCTGACCGGCGATGAGATCGAGCAGGTCCGCGCCGCCTACCTCGAACAGGCCGCAGCCGGGATCGCCGCCAACAAGGACCGGTGCACCACCAAGGGTGGCCGGCACCCCGGATATGTGCTGGCCAAACGGCTCCACGCCATCCCACCCATGCACGCCATCCCACCCATGCACGCCATCCGTACCGCCCTGGCTGGCAACGCATGGACACCCCTACAGGCCGTCACCACAACCTGACCCCGTAGCTGGTTACGGTACAGGCGCTCTATGAGCCTGTTTTGAATCTTGGGCTCGCCCGGACAGAGGATTCAGACCAGACTCTTAACGATGTGAATCTGATGCTCCTGCCACAACACCAAATTCACATCGTTCCCAAAGAGCGCCCGGCAACAGTCCCGCGACGGAAAGAATTGCATCACGATTAGCAATTATGCGATCAGCCATTTGTGGGCCTGTCAGGTTCTGCCTGGCGAGGGCGAAGCACCGAGCCCGCGACTCAACTATCGCCTTTCGTATCAACCCATCGAATCGCATCGCCGTGTCGTTCGTCAGGATCGCCATGTTGAGAGCTGAGACTTCGGGTATCCACTCGTGATCATTAGCCGCCTGGGACTTCTCCGTGCCGTAGTGCTCCTGCATGACCACAACCACGAATCCGGCCGCGCGTAATCTGCTTGGAACGATTTTTGCCCCGAGATCACGGTCGGTGAAGAAGACCGGTGGTTCAGGCTGTGTATCGGGCCGCGACATCTATCGCGTCCGCGATCTCGTCGAGTTGGATCCCATAGTCATCAGTCAGGTCCTCGATGCTCTCGCCGGCCTGGTGACGGCGTAGGACGGTCTCGACTCGGACCCCGCTGTGGAGGAAATACGGGCGCCCGAAGTTCATCTGCGGATCAACCGCGATCAAGGCCGTGTCGTAACCGGGCAGCTGGACCCGCTCGCCGAGATCGTCGTCCGCATAAGTAATGAGCCTCAGGTACCTCTGCACGACCTCGGTGAAAACACGCTGACCGCTGCGGAGGCTGACCAACTCGAGGGCTCGACGCGCGGCCAGCGGATCGGCGTCATTGTGGTGGGCATAGTCCCACAGCAGTTCGGCCCCGACGAGGTACAGCCGCCTGCTTGCCAGGGCATGCTCGATGTCCACCTCGGCCCGCAGAAAATCGAGTGCCGGGCGGATCTGTTGGAGAGGAACGTGAGCCTGCCGGAACGCGGCGAGAACCATCCCCTCGGTCAGCCCCACGAACGGCACCGACGGTCCGTTCTTATGGGCAGGCCGCAGCGATGTGACCACAGCCTCTTTGGTGACCGCCCGACGCCCCTCAGGCCGCCGTACGTATCCTCTGGCCCAGGTGGCGAACGTCGTGCGCTTGAGCGCCAGGTATCGAGCGGCCTCCGCGACGGTGTAGAGCGGGACGGTCAGCCGTACATCGTCGGCTGCTGTCGTACTCATGGGCCGATCATGACATATCGACGGTTGATCGTGATCCTGCGGCGCGCCGGCTGGTCTGTCAACCGCTGAGGGATCACGGGTCACACCTCGTAGATCTTGATGACTTCGTCGCCGTAGTGGTTGATCGCCTTGACCGCGATCCTGTCGGTGTCGGGTTTGGGGAACGACTCCCCGTTGTACGCCGTGTCGACCATCCACAGCGCGATGCTGGGCGGGCCGTCCGAGCGGATAGCGCCGGTGGTCGGGTCATACACATCGATGCCCCGGATGTCGACCACGAGCCCGTCGGGCGTGTGCGCGATCTCGATGTCCGGCTCACCGAACACGGTGAACAGGTTCGCCGCACCCGTCTTCTTCAGGAGGTCGTGGCCCTGGCCGCGCAGCGCCTCGCGGGCGGCATCCTTGATGAAGCTCGGGCTGACCGTGCCGTGCCGTACTCCGGGCCGATCGCGACAGCCACGTGCTGCGGGGTGCCCGCGTCGGCATCCCGGCGGGTACCGACGGCCGGGCCTGTAGAAATAA
>NZ_CAUVXP010000193.1:8256-9439 GCF_963555955.1 Protofrankia sp. Cas3 | reverse complement strand
CTAGTGTCTCGTGATTTCACTGACTTTACAAAAGGTTGATTGCGGTGTTTAATGAATGAATGGAACTGACAACGGATGCGCGGGCAGAACTACAGGCATTGGTGAACAGTCAGGATGCGCCGGCAGCAGTGGCGACGCGAGCCCGGATCGTATTGTGGCGAGCAGAGAACCGACAGAAGAAAGAAATCGCAGCCTTGGCCGGGGTTTCACGGCCGACGGTGGATCTGTGGCTGTCTCGCTACGAGGCCGAGGGGATCGACGGGTTTTTTGACCGCTCCCGCGCTGCACCGCGGGAGCAGATGCCTGCAAAAATTCGAAGTCGGATCCTCGCCTTGACCCGTACGTCTCCGCCGGCGGAGACGGGCCTGTCGCATTGGTCGAGCCGGGAGATGGCCAAGTTCATCACCCGCACCACGGGTGTCCGGGTGTCCTTCCACTATGTGGCGAAATTGTGGCGGGACAACGGGCTGAAGCCACACCGGCAGGGCACGTTCAAAATCAGCAAGGATCCTGCCTTCGCAGAGAAGGTCACCGACATCGTCGGCCTGTACCTTGATCCGCCCGGCGGAGCGGTCGTGCTCAGCCTGGACGAGAAGGCGCAGATCCAGGCGCTGGACCGCACCCAGCCACTGCTGCCGATCGAGTTCGACGCCTGCGAGAAACGCACCCACGACTACGTCCGGCATGGCACCACCGACCTGTTCGCCGCGTTGAATGTCGCGACCGGAGAGGTTTTCGGTGAATGCCGACCAACCCATGATGGCGCGGAATTCCTGTCCTTTCTCAAGAAGGCTGTCAAGCCTCACGCCGGCAAGGAAGTTCATGTCGTGCTGGACAATCTTTCCACCCACACCACGCCCGATGTTGAGGCATGGCTGGAGGAGAACCCGCACGTGCATTTCCACTTCACCCCGGTCGGATCGTCGTGGATCAATCAGATCGAAACGTGGTTCGGTATCATCACCCATCAGTCGATCCGCCGCGGTACCTTCACCTCCGTACAGCTTCTCATCCAGCAGATCCGGGACTACATCGCCCACTGGAACAGCCAATCCGAATCCATTCACGTGGACGGCGACTGCGGACGAGATCCTCGCCAAAGTCCAGCTTGTCCAGACCAACATCAAGAAGCTTGTCGACAACAACGGGAAGTAAAGTTAGTGGAATCACGAGACACTAGGGG
>NZ_CAUVXP010000193.1:0-7909 GCF_963555955.1 Protofrankia sp. Cas3 | reverse complement strand
CCCGGCTCGCGTTCTGCTATCCGATCGATGTGGGGTGTCCTCACAGGCCGCAACCCGATGGCCCCCTTCGCTCCGACCGGCGGCAACCTCGGGCTCCCTGCGGACTTCTTGATCGCATCCGATGGTCGGGTTCTCGCCGTCACATACGGCGGTCACGCCTACGACCAGTGGTCCGTCGACGAACTGCTCGAACACGCCGCCCAGACCGGCGTCACCGCCTGAGCCAAGGCGGACGCAACAGGCGCGACATCATGGTCACCAGCCAAGCCCCCATGGCTACCCGTTCGGCTGCTCGCAGGCTGGCTATCCCGTCCGGGCTGCCCACAGCGCACAGATGGGCAGTGCCCAGATCCGGTCGTCGAGATCGAAGGGGATCGGGCCGGTATGGAACACGACTCCCGCGCGGAAGTCCGAGCCGAGCTGATCGCGCAGCCATGCAGCGCGCGGGCCGGTGACCATGACGGCGGGCAGGCCTGCGAGCAGACTCGCCAAGCGCCCGTCGGCGATCCGCGGAACATACCTTGACGTGTCCATACGGCCACAGTACGCAATCTGCGAGTCTAGCAGTACAAGGTTTGCGCTCCTGCTAGTACAGGTTTTGCTGAGCCATCAGTACAAGGTTTGCGGCGCCGAGTACACATTCTGCGCTCGGCGACGAACAGATCAGTGACAGCCTCACGAGAGCAGGACCGCCATGATCGGGGTCGAAACGACCCTCACGTGTGTCGCAAGAGTGCACCTATCACCGAAGGCCCACGCCGCGAAGAAGATCACCAGCAGGTGCTTGACCTGCGGAATCATAGGTGGAGCTGAGGGGATAAAAATTAAACCCTAATCTAAATAACCAATATTTTTCACTACAACTATACCTATTAACATTACTATCAAAATATATCAATCACCCCGACAGCCTCCCCGGCCTGGGAAGATATGTGCTGTAAATACGACTTCCTGGGGTAAGGGTGAGTCTGGGACTGACGCCGGGTCCGGGCCTGTTCCGGTCGACGGCGGACTTCTACGACACCCGGGTGGCACCCGGCTCGATCTACGCAGTGTTGCACCGCGAAGGCTCCCGGCTGTTCCCGGACGTGATGTTCGCGGACCTGTTCGCCGATGTAGGCCGCCGGTGGGCCATCTCTCTAATTACGCGTAACACTGTGGCTGTCGGGCAGATCGGTGACGGTGAGGACGTTCGGGCCGCCGTAGCGGTCGAAGGACAGGGCGCGCATGGTGGGGGAACTCCTTTGTCGGCGGCAGGTCAGTAGCGGGCGGTAGCGGGGGCGGGCAGGCTGTCGAGTTCCTTGCGGGCGTCGTCGGGCAGGCTCAGGTCGGCGGCTGCCGCGTTCTCGTTGAGGCGGGCCGGGTTCTTGGTGCCGGGGATCGGGACGACGTGGGGGCCGAGGGCGAGCAGCCAGGCGAGGGCGACCTGCGCGGGGGTGGCGTCGAGCCGGGCGGCGATGGTCCGGACGGTGTCGACGAGGCGCTGATTGGTATGGATTTCGGCGGGCTGGAAGCGCGGGTTGCCGTGGCGCCAGTCGCCGGGTGGCAGGTCCGCGGTGGTGCGGATGGCTCCGGTCAGGAAGCCGCGGCCCAGCGGGGAGAATGGCAGCAGGGCGATGCCGTGGGCGGCGGTGTGGGCCAGGACGCCGTTGTCCTGTATGTCGCGGGACCACAGCGAGGCCTCGGACTGGACGGAGGCGACCGGGTGGATCGCCTGGGCACGCGCGATCTCGGCGACGGTCACCTCGGACAGGCCGAGCGCGCGGGCCTTGCCGGCTTGGACTGCCTCGGCCATCGCTCCCCAGGACTCCTCCAGTGGGACGGCCGGGTCGACGCGGTGGAGCTGGTAGAGGTCGATGTGGTCGGTGCGCAGGCGCAGCAGGCTGGCGTCGATGCAGGCGGCGATGTGCTCGGGGCGGCCGTTGCGGTGCATCGTCCGGGTGCCGTCGACGACCAGGCCAGCCTTCGTGGCGAGCACCGCCCGGTCGCGGTGGCCGGCGAGCGCCCTGCCGACGAGGTACTCGTTGGTGAAGGGCCCGTAGGCGTCGGCCGTGTCGATGAGCGTCACGCCCAGGTCCAGCGCGCGGTGGATCACCCGGACGGACTCGGCGTCGTCGCGGCCGGGCTCGTCGTATGCCCAGGACATACCCATGCAGCCCAGGCCGATCCGGCCGACGGAGGGTCCGTCATCCCCCAGAGTGGTCGTGTTCATCGGTGCCTTCTCGTTCGGAGCGCCCGTGTTCGGGCAGCGCGGTGGGTGGTCAGGCTGGTCGGTTCAGGGGAGCCGCGCTCTGCCGTCGCTCGGGCAGGACGAGCACAGCCGCGCTCACGCCGGCCGGCCTTCCTCTAGCTCGTCCCACGAACCCTCCTTCTCTGCAACTTGCTGCATGCGGATGGTAAGCAATATATCAAGGTTTTGTCAAGAAACATGACCATGATGTGAAGATGGACATTTTCTCGACATCGAATCTTGGTTGAAAGCGTGAACCATGTCGCTGACAGGGGTGTCACACGAGGGATCGAGTCGCGGTAGCCTCGGAAGGGCGTCAGTCGGTCTTCGTGCAGGTGGCACCGGGTTCTGGGAGGAGGAAGCATGCCGGCAGGGGAGTCGGTCCTTCCGTTCGAGCAACGCCTGGGCACCCTCGTCAAGCAGACCGAACAGGCGCTGATGGCCGAGAAGAGCCGAGTCCTACACCCCTTCGACCTCACCGTGCCCCAGTACTCGGCCCTTCTGTTGCTTACCGAGAACCCCGGGGTCTCGAGCGCGCGGCTCGCGCGGCTCGTGGGGGTCACCGCTCAGGCGATGAACTCCGTGATCACGCTTCTCGAGCAGCGCGCCCTGGTCAGCCGGACCCCGTCACCCGATCACGGGAAGGTCCTGCTGATCAGACTGACCAGGGCGGGCTCGGCCCTGCTCCGTCGCGCCGACGAACAGGCCGTCGCCGTCGAGCAGCGCCTGGCTGCCGCCTTCAGCCAGCCGGACCTGGCCCGGTTTCGCGGGCAGTTGGCAACAGCCATCGAGGTGCTCGCCACGCATTGAGCCCTGGTGACACTCGTCGAACGCTGGTTCGCCGAGCTGACCAACCGCGGGCTGCGCCGGTCGACGCACCGCTGCGTCGTCGAGCTCGACGCCGACATCCGCCGGTGGATCAACGCCTGGAACACGACGTGAAACCGTTCGTCTGGACGAAGAGCGCCGACCAGATCCTCGTGACCCTCGCCGCCTACCGCCTACCGCCTACCGCCTACCGCCTACCGCCAACGAGTTAACGGTTCGGAGGAACTGTCGCGAAACGCGGCATCGAGGTTGATCATTTTCCCGCCCCGTCGGGGCCGGTCACGCCCTCAGCGGGCAGGGAGTCACGCTGTTGCTCGGCGTAGGTGACCCAGCGGATCGTGTATCTGGCCATCTGGCCATCTGGCCATCTGGCCATCTGGCCATCGGGGCTCTCTGGGTCACGGGGTGGATGAGGCGTGGCGGCGCCGAACACGGTCGGGTCTCCCGCCTCGATCCGCCGCCGGTCCGCGAAGGCGCCGGCCTCGATCTCCGGGTTGGCGGTGAGTACCGCCCGCCCCCACCAGCGGTCGATCACTTCGACAACCGGGCCGAGATCGAGGGTGTCGTCCGCGCTGGCGAGCGCGATCCGTAGCTCCGCCACGAATACCTGGCGGTCCTCGGGGTCGAGAGCGTCACGGATCGCGGGCCCGTTCTTCTCGACCCGGTTGCGGACTCCGTAGATCGGGATCGTGTCGGCCATGCTGCTCATTGTGGTTCGGCGACCTCGGGGTCGTCCGCCTCGGATCTACTGGGAGTGGAGCAAGGAGCGGGGCCGGGAACGTGGATCATTCTGGGAGGTCCAGCAGCATCCGGGGGTCGACCGGTGCGGCCTGACTGTTACTGATTCCCGCCCTGGCCTGTTCGATGATCTCCTGGACGTGTCGCTCGATCTGTTCCGGGTCGAGTCCGAGCGCCTTGCCGATGTGGACCGACCACACCTCGGACCGCAGGTTGGTCTCGAAGTCCAGGTCGGCTCGCAGGTTCTGCCGCGTCGCTTCGCGGTTCTGGCTCACCATCACGAAGGTGGACAGGAAGATCGCCTCCAGGCTGACGATCATCGTGAGCAGTCCGAACGGATACGGGTCGAAGATGCCGGCCCGCCCGAACACGCCCTCGTTCAGCAGGACCCAGACGCCGAACCAGACGGCGTGGAGATAGACGAAGGGTAGCGAGCCCGCGAACGATGTTATCGCGTCCGCCGCGCGGTCCTGCGACGTACGCATCCGGGTGAAGACGATTCGCTCGTTGGGGACCCGGACACGGGGACGGGGGTGGCCGGCTCTGGCGGCACGGTGCGGCTGGCTGTGGCCGTCAGCGGGAGAGTTCACGATACTCATACTGATGTGTGGGTACCCGAAACCTGTCCATAGGTGTTGACCAGGGCATTCCTATTGTGGATCATCGCACGTCGTGCCCCCGGGGGCCCATCGCTGCCAGCTGGTCTGGATCCCTCCTCGCACCTCGCGATGCACGCACCCCAACCCCTCTCCTTGATCCACATCCCTGTTGCCGGGCGCTCCAACTCGGCTAGATAGCGCTGATCCCTTGACCTATGCGGTTCACGTGGGCAGGCTGATGCCTGCAAGAGAGTTCTGTCTCATTTAGCTGTTTGTGCTGTTGGTGGCATGGGCGTGGGCGTCGTCGCGGGACGGGCGGTCGGCCCAGCTGGCCGCGGGGGAGAGGCGGGCCAATGCGGGTGACGATCGACCGGAGCCGATGCCAGGGGCACGCCCTGTGCGTCCTCGCCGCGCCGGACCTGTTCGACCTGGACGACGTGGACAGCCACGCCTATGTCCGGGTGGATCCGATGCCGGCCAGCGTGGGCGAGGCGGTTCATTCGGCTGCGCAGAACTGCCCCGAGCAGGCCATCTCCGTTGCCGACTGACATTTCTGGGAGTGACATGAGCACTGAGGCCACCACGCCGCCGGTCTTCTGCGCCGCGCACCTGCTCGGTTCGTGGGACGAGCGCCATCCCCAGGGCGCGTTCGTCGAACTGGCCGGGCAGGACGCACCGGTGCGCCCGGACGGGACACTCGTGGTTGCCCGTCGCGAGGAGATGGCGGAGTTCCTGCGCCACCCGGCGGTCCGGGCGACCGACGGCGTGCATTACAACATGGGCGCCCAGCGACCACTGATCCCGTTGGATCTCGACGGCGACCTACACCGCAAGTACCGCCGCCTGTTAGACCCGCTCTTCACCCCCAAACGGGTCGCGCGGCTCGAGGAGACGATCCGGGCCCGGACCAACGCCCTGATCGACGAGTTCGCCGACAAGGGCGAGGCGGAGCTGCTGTCCGACCTGTGCGCGACGCTGCCGACGCACATCTTCATCGACCTGCTCGGCCTGCCCACCGACGATCTGCCGATCTTCCTGGAGTTCAAGGAGGCGGTCGTCCGCCCGCAGGGCGCGACCCTCGATGAGCAGCAGGCCAACATGCGTGCGGCGGGCGAGCGGATGTACGCCTACCTCGCGAAGGTCCTCGACGAACGCCGCGCCCAACCTCCGTGTGACGATCTCATCGGCGGCTTCCTGACCGTCGAGGTTGACGGCGACCGGCTGCGCGACGCTGAGATCGTCGACATCTGCTACCTGCTGGTGATTGCCGGCCTTGATACCGTCACCTGCTCGTTGTCGTGCATGTTCGCGTGGTTCGCCGAGCACCCGGACGAGCGGCGCCAGGTGATGGCGGACTCCGCGCTCCTGGGCAAGGCGATCGAGGAGCTGATGCGCTTCGAGTCGCCGGTGCCGCTCGGCCACCGCTGGGTGACCGAGGACATCGAGGTGGCGGGCCGCCGGTTCCCGGCCGGATCCATGGTCGAGGTGGTTTGGGCGGCGGCGAACGTCGACCCGTCCGCGTTCCCCGACCCGATGACCGTCGACTTCGCTCGCCCCCACAACGCGCACGTCGGCTTCGCGGCCGGACCGCACCGTTGCCTGGGTTCCAACCTCGCCCGCCTTGAGCTCCGGGTGGCGTTGGAGGAGTTCCACACGCGCATTCCCGAGTACGAGATCACCCCCGGCGAGCAGGTGCTCTACACGAACTACGGCGTGCGCGCCGCCATCCATCTGCCGATCAGTTTCCCTGTCGCCGTAATGTCTGGAGAAGCACACGATGCCTGATTTCACGCCGCTTGATTTCGAACCCGAGGGCCGGCTCTACATCGACGGGGAATTCCGTGAGGCGGCCGCCGGCGGGCGCTTCGACGTCATCAGCCCGAGCGACGAGTCCGTCGTGGGCACCGCGGCGGATGCGCAGCCCGAGGACGTCGCCGCCGCCGTGGGTGCCGCGCGGCGGGCGGCCGACGAGACCACGTGGGCCACCGACCACGCCTTCCGTCAGCAGGTCCTGCGTCAGTTACAGGACGCCCTGCGCAAGGAGGCACTGGCGGCCAAGCAGGTCCAGATCGCCGAGGCGGGCACACCCGCTTCGAACATCGGTGCGCACATCGACGTGATGACTAACGACATGACCTACTTCAACGACCTGATCGGCCGTTTCCCGTGGGAGACCGACGTCGGCATGCACACGGGCGTCGGCCTGCCGAGCAACCGCCGCGTCCGCTATGAGCCGTATGGCGTGGTCGGGGCGATCACGCCATGGAACGCGCCGTTCATGACCGACATCTGGAAGATCCAGCACGCACTGGCCACAGGTAACACCGTGGTGCTGAAGACGGCCCCGGACACGCCGTTGACCGGCGCGTTCATCGCCAGAGTGGCGCACGAGCACACCGATCTGCCGCCGGGCGTGCTCAACGTCGTCAGCTCGCTCGACAAGGCCGTGGCGGGCGAGGCGCTGACCGGCGACCCGCGGGTGGACATGTATCACTTCACCGGCTCGCCCGGCGTCGGTCAGCGGATCTACGAACGTGCCGCGGTCGGCATCCGCAAGGTCTGTCTGGAACTCGGGGGGAAGTCTGCGAATATCATCCTGGACGACGCCGATCTGGCCGTCGCCCTGCCGATGACGATCGGTATGTGCATGAGCAACAGCGGCCAGGGTTGCGCGCTCGCGACCCGGCTCGTCGTCCACGCCTCGCGCTACGACGAGGTGCTCGGCGCGCTGACCGCGGCGATCGGCGCCCTGCCGTGGGGGGATCCGACCGATCCGGCCAACGTCGTCGGGCCGATCATCAACGGTGCCCAGGTCGCGCGGATGGAAGGCCTGGTTGACCGGGCGCGCGCGGCCGGCGCGCGGGTGCTCGTCGGCGGCCGGCGGGGTGATTCGCCCACCGGCGGCAGGGGCTTCTGGTACGAGCCGACGGTGGTCGCGGACGTCGACGAGAACGCCGAGATCGCGCAGTACGAGGTCTTCGGCCCGGTGCTGACCGTGGTGCGCTACGACGGCGATGACGATGAGGCGGTCCGGGTGGCGAACAACTCCCGGTACGGGCTCTCGGCCTACATCCAGACCTCCGACCCCGAGCGGGCCTGGCGGCTCGCGAACCGCATGAAGGCCGGGACCGTCAACATCGGGCCTTCGTTCTATCTCTCGCCGGACACCCCGTTCGGCGGGTACGGCATCAGCGGTGTCGGGCGCGAGCATGGCGAGGACGGATTCCGCGAGTACTTGCAGGCCAAGACGATCGCGACCCCGGCGACAGGGGCATAAGCGGTACCGGACGGCTCGCGGGAAAGCCGGTTCTCATCACCGGATCCGGTTCGGGGCTGGGGTAGGAGAGCGCTGGCGGGTGACCGCCTTCGGCGTCGGCGCACGCGCCCTCTACCCGGTCCGGGCCGGGGATGACCGGCCTCGTCGAGGCCATCCCCGCCAAATCCAAGATTTTGCTGCTCACCGCCGCGGCTGGCCGGGATGAACGCAAGTACCCCGACGCCGACCGTTACGACG
>NZ_CAUVXP010000192.1:0-9284 GCF_963555955.1 Protofrankia sp. Cas3 | reverse complement strand
GACCTTCGGGTCGGCGCCACCCTGCGGCTCGGTCATGGAGAAGCACGAAACGATCTCATTACGCAGCAACGGCGCGAGATACGTCGCCTTGTGCTCGTCCGTGCCGAAATGCGCAAGGATCTCACTGTTGCCCGAGTCCGGTGCCTGGCAGCCGAAAACGCTGGGAGCGCAGCGCGACCTGCCCAGGATCTCGTTGAGCAGGGCGAGCTTGAGCTGGCCGTATCCGGGGCCGCCGAGTTCCGGGCCGAGGTGGCAGGCCCACAGCCCCTGCGCACGGACCTTCTCCTGCAGCGGTGGGATGAGCGCGGCACGGACCGGGTCGGCGAGGTCGTACGGCTGGCGGACCAACCGGTCGACAGGCTCAACTTCCGTGCGGACGAACTCATCCGCCCAGTCAAGCAACTTCTGGTAATCGGGATCCGTCTGAAAGCCCCACATCGGTGACTCCTGTCACTGTCTGGCTACTCACTGGCTGGCAATGCATTCGGTGAGGTCACGGGCCATGTTGCTCTAACCTGGATGCCGCACTCCAGGTTGCGATGAGACTGTTGCTAATCGTTATATGTTTATACTGATATCGAGGCATGCCCGCAACCGCGGCGAGCGTGTGGAGAGCACCATGCGGCCAAGAGGGGTGGCGCTCGTCGGATGAGTGACAACGGACCGCGCTGGACGGGCTCGGACTTCCAGGTGCCACCGAGGGCAGGCGGTGCGGTGGCGCTGTGTGGCGCCTGTTCCCGCACGGGACAGTGCCGCCTGGGGATGCTCCGCGAGCAGTTGGACGACGGGGTGCTGCGGGCGCACGTGACCTGTTCGCCGGAGCATGAAGGCGGTCCGAACGTCGCCCATGGCGGCTGGACGGCGGGGATCATGGACGAGGTGCTCGGACACCTGCCCATGCACCTGGGGACACTCGCGGTCACGGCGACGCTTGAGATCAAATTCATCCGCCCCGTTCCGATCGGGCGTGACCTGCTGGCATCGTCCTGGCTGGACAGGCGTGAGGGGCAGCGTCTGTACGTGGTCGGCGAGCTACGAATGGCGTCCACGAACGCGGAGCTCGCCACCGCTAAAGGCGTTTTCGTCGCCCGCGACCGCGCGCACTTCGACCGCCAGCAGGCCTGGCTCGCCGAGCAGGACGCGGCCGGGGATCCCGCACCGAGAGCCTGAGACCCCGCACCAAACCATCGCATCCCAGCACTATCATCGCTACGATCAACCGTGCGCAATCATCGATCCGCGACAGAGCAGCCGCGGAAACCCTCGAGCCAGCCTCTGACAAAGGCCGAGCAACGAGCGGTGGTCAAAGCATGGCATGAAATACCCAAGCACACCAGAGCTGAAGTCAGGAAGCTGGCAAAGCGTCGCCTGCGGCATCCGGATCCGGTCGTCGCGGCAACAGCCGAGAACCTGGCGAAATACTACCTGCATGAGACTCGCCGAAGCTGGGTATTCGCGCTCCTCGCGCTCCTCACCTTTCCGATGGATGCCGCTGCGGGCTTCCTGATAGAAATTCTGCCCGGATACCTATCTCCGACCGCCGGCGCCGCATTCATAATCAGCGGCGGGATTTGGGGTGGTCTTTTCGGCGTTGCCTGGCAAGGTCGTCGCGGAGCAAAGCGAATCCTGGCTGCGAAACCGCAGCCACCGGATCCCGCAGCCACGCCGGCAGCCGTTGCGGTCGACAGCCTCGCGCCGGGCGAAGTGGATATCATCCAACGCTGACCGTCGTCGCATCTAGGATCTTGACCGCGGCGGTCCGTATCCGATACGCAACGATACACAGTGAGCGTCCTTCTCGACACCGATGTCATCATCGACATCCTTCGCGGTTGCCCCGAGGCGCGGACCTTCGAGGCCAACTCATCGAGGACCGTCCCTGGATGCCCGCGGCCACCGGGACCTGGCCAGTTACGCATTGGAAACCCTCATCACTTGCTGACCCTGATGTGGTTCTCGTGGAAGAACAAATAGATGGGCAAGCCAAGGAGAACTAGGCCAACGGCCGTCGAAACCAGTTTACCCACGCCGCCAAGCACCTTCTTATGCACCTCTCTGCGTGCGGCCAGCTGCACCTCGGTCATGATTCGAGTACCGGAGTACAGGCCGATTGCGGAGATCGCGACACCGGCCATGGTGATGAAGAATCCGCCGAGCGGGAAGGCTGTTATCGATCTGGCGGCCGCCAGCGCGAAGTCGCCCTTGCCGTTACTTACGAAGACGTTTTCCTTGATCGAAACTTGGTAGCCCCCGTCAACGTTGGCCCACCACTCGTCCTTGATGAACAGGAGGATGGCCGTAAGATGAGCCGCACTCAGGATGATCGACGTTATTCTCTTGGCCACCGTGCTTTTAAAGCTACCGATCTGCGGATTGAAGATCTGAAGGAACAGACCGTTGATGAACGTCAATGCGATAGCCCATTCCAGGTACTTCAGCCCGTCCGCCGTCAGCGAATCGTGCGCTTCTCTGGCGTTGGTCATCATTACCAGACCGTTGACCAAGTCGTGAGAAGCGTGGTGGGCAACATGATCGTATACCAGGACGCCGCCGGGCGGATCGAACGACACGATGTACCACGGGAAGACGAACCCGATCGTCGCGATGATGCTGCCCACCACCATGAGCGTGATCCGTGTCGGACGGCGCAGCCTGACATAATTAGCGATCTTTCCGGTCACCCACTCGGGATCGGACAGATCTTTCGCCATAAGTTCTCGCGGCGCAGTCTTGACCCTGTGCCACCAGTCGTTGAGCCCCATTGTGCCCCTCCCCTGGCCCACGAATACTGCTGAGACCGATCCTTTTATCACGGAACCCAACGGGCTCGTCAACCTCCTTCGCAGTGGATGGGATGTCGTATTCACATGGCACAGGAAGTAAGTGTTCGGTGAACCCGTGGGATGTTGGCTGGGCGGGCGGATGACTGGGTGCCGGTCGAGCGTCGGTCTGCCCACGCGTTGACGAGATATTGTCACGATATGCCGGTCAAGTGCGTGATGTGCCTGTCGGTGGTGGTGTGTGCTGGGTGCCGTGTCCCTCGCGTCGACGGTGGGCCTGTAGAAATCACGGTATAACTCTCCGAACCGGCGCCTGGCTCCCACCCGCAGCTCAACCCGCAGCTCAACCCGCCTGACCGAAACACTCAGCCACCCGCGACCTCAGCTGAACAGCTACCGCAACGGCACCAAGCCGTGTCGAGATACTTGCCCACCCACCAGACCCGGCTATTCACCATTTCTGCGACCTGCGCGGCTCGATCTTCTTATAAAGAAAACCATCCGCATCAGCAGACTCGATATACCGCATGACCTGAATATTTCTCATCTCGACCGGGCGCTTCGGATATCCGCTCAAGAAATTGGACTTAAAGGGTAGACGTCGTTCTGCAGCCTGGAACTCTAACACTGGGTCGAGGCCTATCAGCTCAGCGCTACGCCACAAAAGTGAGATCGGATGCACAACATCACGGAAGTCACGGGATTTTTCGCAGGCTATGGCTGCTGCCAGCAGCCCAACCTGGAGATCTTCCTGATCCCGATTTCTAACCGCGAGAGCAGCCATCCTTTCAGCGAAAACCGCCAGCAGGCTGGCTTCATCGTCAAGTACAAGTTCATAAATATCCCCAAGCGCACCAATTCTATCTGCTTTAAGCAGAAGTTTTTTGATCATAAAATCACGATTGGATGGAATAGGAGTACCAGCATAAGGTGTACGCCTACCTATAATAAGACCTCTCAGATCTTCATCCTCAGTTCCCATCCATACTACTTTCGTCGCGGAGCTCGAAGTACGTACTCACTTTCGTAAATATACCCAGCAGTCCTCAATCTTTCAAGATCATTACCGTACACCAGAAACCGCATTTCTTTTCTATCCCACAGGTTGTCAAAACTCTCATTTGAAGCAAGATAAACATCGAGCTCTCGTTCGATGACGCTATCAATCCAGGCATCATTTAGCTCCGGACTCCAGTCCCGAGGATTAGGAAAAGACAGTACCTTGTGGCACTGCCAACCTAGCCCTTTAGTTGCGTCTTGATTACTGCCGATAATGGCGACAATTCCATCAGGACAATCGTCGCTTGCTGCTTTTACAATCCAAGCAAGCTTCAATTACTATCGCGGCCGCCGCCGCGACCGGCGGCAAAATCTCCGCCAGCGGCACGGCCGCAAACAACATGGCCAACGGATTATGGCCCGACGGATCGTTGTAAGCCAGCGGATTGGCGTTGCCATACACATACCGGTTCGCCGAGATCCCCGACGTCAACGGCAGACCGACACTGTCCCGAGAGACAAACCCGCCGGTGCCCAGCGTGTACCAGCGGGCCTGTGCGCTCACCTTCGCCTCCGCCAAGGGCATTTTCGTGGCGCGTGACCGCACGCACTTCGACCGCCAGCAGGCCTGGCTCGCCCAACAGGACGCGGCCGGGGATCCCGCACGGACCGCCTGAGACCCCTGTTGCCGGTCGGTCTAAACCCGCGCTCCTGTCACGGCGCGATCAGGGCTGCGACCGGAGTGAGGCGGGCGGCACGGATGGCGGGATAGAGGCCGGCGATCATGCCGACCGGCAGCGTGACAACCACGCCGCCCAACCAGGCGACCAGCGGAACGACCACCGGCCAGTGCTGCGTCGCCGCGTACCCGCCCGTGGCGAGCACGCCGAGGATCACACCGCCGACACCGCCGAGACCGGCCAGCAGCAGCGATTCCATGAGGAACTGCAGGCGGATTTGTCCCCGGGTCGCGCCGAGGGCGCGACGAAGGCCGATCTCACCGCGCCGCTCGAGTACCGAAATGACCATGGTGTTGGCCACACCTACCCCGCCGACCACCAGAGCGACTGCACCGAGCCCGAGGAGGAGGCGGTCAAGCGTCCGGTGGGTGGCGCGCTGCGCGGCGAGCGCATCCGAGGGACGGGAGACCCGAACCTCATACGGGCTTTGCGGGTTCACCGTCGCCGGCAACACCGACCGGACGGCCTCCACCTCGGACGGCGCGGATCGCGTGTACAGCGTCGTGGGATGGGCGTCGAAACGAAGGTAGGTCTCGGCTGCGCTCCATCCGACCAGGGCGGCGTTGTCCAGTTCGGGGGCGAGCGGGACGGGTCCGAGCACGCCGACCACGCCAAACCACTGGCCACCCAACCAGACCCGGGTTCCGGGCAGGTGGGCCGCGAGCTTCTCGGCGGCCCGGGCGCCGAGGACGACAGCAGGGAAGGTCGAGGTCGCCCGGTTGAGCCAGCGGCCCTCGGTAACGCCACCGCTGACCGTGTCCAGCAGTCCCGGCTGGGCGGCCAGTACCGCGATGGCGCCGGTGTTGCCCACGTCGATGTGGTCATTGCGGTAGATCGAGGCGTTGACGCGCCCGGTCGCGGACACCGAGTACACCGGGGCAATCCGGGTCGCCATCTGGACCGATTCGGTCGGGAGCTTCGCCCTTTCCCCCAGTACGGTCTGGCCGGGTGCGGCGATGAGCAGGTTGGTGCCGAGCGTGTCCAGTCGCCGGTCCAGATCGGCGCGGCTGGATGAGGAGACACCGAGGACGGCGACCATGGCCGCGATCCCGAGCGAGATGCCCAGTGTCGCGAGCCCCACCCGCAGCGGTCGAGACCGCAGGCCGGCGGAACCGACCCGGAGCGTGTCGGCCAAGCCGAGCCGTGCGGGGCGTGGCAGGGCGCCGGCCATCAGACCACCTTCCCGTCGAGAAGGCGCACCTGGCGCGGCAGCCGGCCGGCGATGTCACCGTCATGGGTGATGACCACGACGGTGGTACCGGCCGTGTGAAGCTCGTGCAGGATGTCCAGCACGGCAGCGCCTGAACCCGTGTCCAGATTGCCGGTCGGCTCGTCCGTCAGTAGCAACATGGGGACACCGACCACGGCGCGAGCGATGGCGACCCGTTGCCGCTCCCCGCCGGACAGTTCGTGTGGCCGGTGCCCGAGCCGGTGGCCGAGCCCGACACGGTGCAGCGCCGCCTCGGCACGCCGACGACGATCGCGGATCGGGACGCCGGCGTAAAGCAGTCCGTTCGCCACGTTGTCCAGGCACGACACACCGTCGGCGAGATGGAAGTTCTGGAAGACAAACCCGATGCGGTGCGCCCGCAGCGCGGATAGTCGGCGGTCGGGCAGCGCTGCGACGTCGTGTCCGTCCAGGTACACGCTGCCGGTAGAAGGCCGGTCAAGAGTACCCATGATGTGCAGCATCGTCGATTTCCCGGAGCCGGAACGGCCGACGACGGCCACCATCTCCCCGCTGTGGACGGTCAGGTCGACGTCCCGGAGGGCGGCGACGCCCCCGGGGTACACCTTGGAAACGCCGTGCATCTGCACCACCGCAGGCGGATTCATGCCGGCACCTTCACCTTCACACCCGCATCGATGCCGGCAGCGCTGACCTCGACCCGGCCGTCCGCGAACAATCCGGTCCGTACCGGTACCACCCGGCTCAGGTCGCCGTCGACGATCTCCAGGGCGTACCCTCCCTCGATCGGCGCGAGCAGCGCGGCGACCGGTACCGTCAGCACGTTCTCCCGCTGGTCCAGAACGTGCCGCACCTTCACCGGCGCCTGATCCAGCCCCTTGACCGCATCCTGGTTCGCGATGGTGACGGTGACCGTCACGGTGGCCTGCTGGGCACCGCTGCCAGCCGGGGCGTTCGCATCGTCGCCGCCGGCCTGTGCGCTCGCCTGGGTGCCGACGTCGGCCACCACGCCGGGCACCGCGGCGCCAACCGGCAGCACAATGTCCACGTTGGTGCCCTTAACCGCCCATGCCGTGTTCTGCGCCGAGACCTGGGCGGTCACCGCCTTGGTCGTGCCGGTGCAGGCGAGCACCTGGCCGGTCGCGGCCGCACCGAGCCGGGCCATCCGGCTGGCGACCCGGACCGGCCCGGGTAGGTAGATGACCTCGGCGACGTCCACCGTGCCGGTCTCCGGCCGACCCAGGTCCCGCTGCCAGCGCTTGACCGCCGCCGCCGTCTCGGCCGTGTACCGCTGGTCGGCCGTGAAGCCGGTGTATCCGAGCGCGCGCAGGTTGGTCTCAAACTGGTTGACGTCATTGCCGACCGTGTCGGGCGCGAGCGGGCGGTACATGGGCAGGTCACCGTAGAGCAGCACGACCGGCAGTTCATCGGCGCGCAGTAGGGCACGGCCCCGCTCCACCGTGTCACCGGCGTTGGGCAGCCAGGTGAGCGTGCCGGGCGCCCTGGAGTCGACCGGTTGGGTCGGGCCGTAACTGAGTGTTCCGTCCACGAAGGCGGTCTGCATAAGGGTTGTGCGGGTGATCTCGGCGGTGACCGCTGGCGGCGATGAGCCGGCCGGAACCGCCGATGAGGGGCGCTGCGCGAGGTGCACAGTCAATACGCCGACGGTGAGGGTCAGCGCAGCCGCCACCGCGCCGATAACGAGGCCAGTGCGCATCCTCATCCGCCGATCGTGCCGCCGCCGGTTGCAGGCCAGACCTGCTGCTGGCAGGTCTGCAGGCCCGACGCCAGACTCGGGTCGTCCTTGAGCCGCGCGGCCAGCTGGTCGCTGACGTGGGGGTCGCCGGTCACCGGGTCGGGGTCCGGATATTCCGGCACGCCGTGTCCCCGCAGGCACACGGCGAGCCGACGCTGGGCCTCGACCGCCTGCTGATCGGGCCGCTCCGCGTCGACGGCCGCCGGCAGGTACGGACGGCACTTCTGCGAGGCGGCGTTGACTACGCCGATGTTCGTGCGTTCCTTGTCGATCTGCGGCATGCCCTCGGCGGTTGACTGGTCGAGCAGCGTGACACCGTTGCTCAGCAGGCAGTCGCGATACCGCGTGGCCTGGCTGCCGCGGTCGGCGCTGCTCTGGACCGCCGATGGCGAGCCGGCCGAGACGGACACCACGTGCGATGTCCCTCCCCCGCCGGCG
This sequence comes from Protofrankia sp. Cas3, assembly GCF_963555955.1. NCBI lineage: Bacteria > Bacillati > Actinomycetota > Actinomycetes > Frankiales > Frankiaceae > Protofrankia > Protofrankia sp. Cas3. The sequence continues at coordinate 1,382 of NZ_CAUVXP010000192.1, read as the reverse complement.
CAGCCGGACAGCAAGGCCACCGCCAGTCCGGCCGCGGACACCGGACCGATCAGCGGAAGGCGTCGGCTCGCGGCCGGATTTCCCGTGTTCGTCATGGCAGTGATGGAACTCGGTTGGCGATAAGATCACCGTAAGCGACGATACTTACGCGCTTCTTATGCGGATTCGTTCACAATCTCGTCAGCGCTGCGGACCGGTCGAGGGGGGAGCGTCCATGCGGGTGCTGGTCGCCGAGGACGAGGGGCTGCTGGCTGACGCCATCGCCGAGGGCCTACGGCGGGAGGCGATCGCGGTCGACGTCGTCTACGACGGCGCCGAGGCCCTGGAACGGTTGGGCGTCAATGACTATGACGTCCTGGTACTCGACCGGGACCTACCGATCGTGCATGGCGACGACGTGTGCCGCAGCCTCGTCGGGTCGGACGCGGACACCCGGGTGCTGATGCTCACCGCGTCCGGCGAGGTGAGTGACCGGGTCGCCGGCTTGTCTCTCGGCGCCGACGACTACCTGCCGAAACCGTTCGCGTTCCCGGAGCTCGTCGCCCGGGTGCGCGCCCTGGCCCGGCGGGCGCGGCCGGCCGCGCTCCCGGTACTACGCCGGGCGGGTATCGAACTTGACCCGGCGCGCCGGCAGGTGACCCGGGCCGGTCTCTTTGTCTCCTTGTCCCGCAAGGAGTTCGGGGTGCTCCAGGAGCTTCTCCTCGCCGACGGGGCGGTGGTGAGCGCCGAGCAGCTCCTGGCGAAGGTCTGGGACGAGAATATCGATCCGCTGACGAACGTCGTCCGGGTGACCGTCATGACACTGCGCCGCAAACTCGGTCAACCGCCGTTGGTGGAGACCGTCACCGGCGTTGGGTACCGGCTGCCATGACCAGGCTGCACGTCCGCGCCCGGCTGGCCCTGCTCTTCGGCTGCCTGGGACTGGTCGTGAGCGGACTGATGCTGCTCGTCGCCTATCTGGTGGTCAACGACGCCATCGCGCAAGAGCCGATCGATATCTCCGTCGCGGTACAGGCGACGCCGAGCTCCGAAGACCAGGCCGCGCAGTCCAAGGCCCGGCAGGTGCTCGCGGAGCGGACCATCCGGGAACGGCTGCGCTCACAGACCCTGGCTCCGCTGGTGGATCGCGGGTTGATCCTGGCAACCGGACTGACCGCCGCCAGCCTGGTCGCCGGCTGGTTCGTCGCGGGTGCGACGTTGCGTCCATTGCGTCAGATCACCGCTACGGCCCGCCGTGTCGCGGACCGTAGCCTGCACGAACGGGTCACGTTGACCGCTGCCCGGGACGAGTGGTGGGAGCTGGGTTCCGCGATCAACGCCATGCTGTCCCGCCTCGACGCAACCTTCGCGGCGCAGCGGCAGTTCGTCGGCAACGCCTCGCA
>NZ_CAUVXP010000191.1:0-9329 GCF_963555955.1 Protofrankia sp. Cas3 | reverse complement strand
TAAGAGACAGATTGAGGACCTCGCCCAGCTCATCCACGACCTGAAGAACGCCAACCCGCGGGCGCGGGTGCACGTCAAGCTCGTGGCCGAGGTCGGCGTGGGTACGGTGGCCGCCGGTGTGTCCAAGGCCCATGCGGATGTCGTACTGATCTCTGGGCATGACGGCGGTACCGGCGCGGCCCCGCTGACCTCGCTCAAGCACGCGGGTGCCCCCTGGGAGCTGGGCCTGGCCGAGACCCAGCAGACCCTGCTGCTCAACGGCCTGCGCGACCGGATCGTGGTCCAGGTCGACGGCCAGCTCAAGACCGGCCGCGACGTCATCGTCGGCGCGCTGCTGGGCGCGGAGGAGTTCGGGTTCGCGACCGCCCCGTTGGTGGTCGCCGGCTGCGTGATGATGCGGGTGTGCCACCTTGACACCTGCCCGGTGGGGGTGGCGACCCAGAACCCCGAGCTGCGTGCCCGTTTCACCGGCAAACCCGAGTTCGTGGAGGCCTTCTTCACCTTCATCGCGCAGGAGGTGCGTGAGTACCTCGCGGCGCTGGGGTTCCGCACGCTGCACGAGGCCGTCGGCCACGTGGAGGTCCTCGACGCGCGGGCCGCACTCGACCACTGGAAGGCCGCCGGCCTGGATCTCACTCCGCTGCTGCATGCCCCGGAACGGCCCTTCGGTGGCTCCCTGCACTGCACGACCGCTCAGGACCACGGGCTGGACAAGGCGCTGGACAACTCCCTGATCCAGCTGTGCGAGGGGGCGTTGGAGGACGGTCGGCCGGTGTGGCTGGAGATGCCGATCCGTAACGTCAACCGGACGGTCGGCACCATGCTCGGCTTCGAGGTGACCAGGCGCTACGGCGCGCAGGGCCTCCCCGACGACACGATCTCGCTGCGGTTCACCGGTTCGGCCGGGCAGAGTTTCGGCGCGTTCGTGCCCCGCGGGGTGACCCTCACGCTCGAGGGCGACGCCAACGACTACACCGGCAAGGGCCTGTCCGGTGGACGGATCATCGTGTTCCCGCCCAAGGAGGCGCCGCTGCGGGCCGAGGAGAACATCGTCGCCGGCAACGTGCTGCTCTACGGTGCCACGGCCGGTGAGGCGTATTTCCGTGGCATCGTCGGCGAGCGGTTCTGCGTCCGCAACTCCGGTGCGACCGCTGTCGTCGAAGGCGTCGGCGATCACGGCTGCGAGTACATGACCGGCGGCACCGTGGTCGTCCTCGGGTCCACCGGACGCAACTTCGCGGCCGGGATGAGCGGTGGCGTGGCGTTCCTGTACAAGCCCATCCTGCGACGGATCAACACCGAGATGGTCGACGTGGACCCGCTGGACGACGACGACCGGGTGCTGCTCCTCGCCCTGGTCGCCCGGCACCGGCGCGAGACCGGGTCGACAGTGGCGGCGGGCCTGCTCGCGGAGTGGGAGACTGAGCAGTCCTCCTTTGTCAAGATCATGCCCCGGGACTACAAGCGGGTGCTCGCCGCGATGCGCAGGGCGCAGGAGGACGGCTTGCCCGCCGAAGATCTGATTATGGCGGCGTCCCGTGCGTGACCGGTGTCCTACGGTGTGTTGCCGAGCACGCCCCGGCAGTCCCGACACGATCATTCGACAGGAGTGGCATGGCTGACCCGATCGGCTTCCTCAAGCATCCCCGGGAGCTGCCGACGCGCCGGCCCGTCGACGTGCGGATCACCGACTGGAACGAGGTCTACGAACCGTTCCCGGTCGAATCCCTGCGTCACCAGGCAACACGGTGTATGGACTGCGGCATCCCCTTCTGCCATAACGGCTGCCCGCTCGGGAACATCATCCCGGAGTGGAACGACCTGGTACGACGGGCTGACTGGGGCGAGGCGATCGAGCGGCTGCACGCCACCAACAACTTCCCGGAGTTCACCGGGCGGCTGTGCCCGGCGCCGTGCGAGACCGCGTGTGTGCTGGGAATCTCCGATGATCCGGTGGCCATCAAGCAGGTCGAGGTGTCGATCATCGATCGGGCCTGGGCCGACGGCACGGTCCGGCCGGTCCTGCCGTCCGCGCGCACCGAGCAGCGGGTCGCCGTGGTCGGGTCGGGCCCGGCGGGGCTCGCCGCGGCTCAGCAGCTCACCCGGGCCGGCCACAACGTCGTCGTGTACGAGCGGGCCGACCGCATCGGTGGGTTGCTGCGCTACGGCATCCCCGAGTTCAAGATGGAAAAGCAGGTGCTGGACCGTCGGCTCGCGCAGATGCGGGCCGAGGGGACGGTGTTCATGTCCTCGTGCAACGTGGGTGTGGACATCACCGCGGACGAGCTGCGCGCATCCTATGACGCGATCGTGCTCGCCGGTGGCTCGACGGTCGGGCGGGATCTCACCGTGCCCGGCCGGGAGCTGGCCGGCGTCCACCTCGCGATGGAGTACCTGGTTCCCGCGAACCGGGTCCAGCAGGGCGACCGCACCGAACCGCTGATCAACGCGGCGGGTAAACGGGTGGTCATCATCGGTGGCGGTGATACCGGCGCGGACTGTCTGGGTACCGCGCACCGCCAGGGGGCGGTGTCCGTGCACCAGCTGGAGATCATGCCGCGACCGCCGCAGCTGCGGCCGGTGGCGAACCCGTGGCCGACCTGGCCGGTCGTCTACCGGGTGTCCAGCGCGCACGAGGAGGGCGGCGACCGGGTTTTCGCCGTCTCCACCGAGTGCTTTCTCGGTGATGACGCCGGTCGGGTTCGCGCGTTGCGCATGCACGAGGTCGCCATGGTCGACGGCCGCTTCGAGCAGGTGCCGGGTACCGACGTCGAGCTGCCGTGCGAGCTCGTGCTGCTGGCGATGGGTTTCGTCGGGCCGGAACGGCCCGGCCTGCTCGACCAGCTCGGTGTCGCGCTCGACGCCCGTGGCAACGTCGCCCGGGACGCCGGCTGGGCGAGTTCCGTCGCGAAGGTGTTCGTCGCCGGGGACATCGGCCGGGGTCAGTCCCTGGTCGTGTGGGCTATCGCGGAGGGTCGGGCCGCCGCCGCGGCGGTGGACCGTTACCTGCGTGGTTCCACCGACCTCCCCGAACCGATCACCCCGACCCGACGGTGATCGTCGGGCGTCGGCCAGGCGGGCGGTAGGCTTTTCAGCGACGCGCAGGGATCCCGCTGGAGGGCGACGAGGCCAGATGCTGGACAGACGGTTCATCCGGGAGAATCCCGACGCCGTGCGGGAGGCCGCCCGCGTCAAAGGGGTGGACCTCGACGTCGACGCCATCTTGGGCCTCGACCAGTCCGTACGGGCCCTGCAGCACGCGCTGGACACCGCCCAGCGTGAGCGCCGGGAGCTCGCCGGTGGTTTCAAGGCCGCGGACGCGGCCGAGCGCGAGCGGCTGCGGGAACGCTCCGGCGCCCTGGACGAGCAACTGCGCCGGACCCGGGCGGAGCTGGAGGACGCCGGCGCCCGACTGACGGACCTGCTGCTGGCGACACCGAACATTCCGTGGAGCGGGGCACCGGTCGGGCCGGATGAGGCGGCGAACACCGTCATCCGGGTCTGGGGCGAGCGCCCGGTGTTCGACTTCACCCCGGTCGACCATGTCGAGCTGGCCGAGAAGCGTGGCTGGGCGGAGTTCGAACGGGCCCGTGGCGCCTCGGGGGAGCGGGCGTACGCGCTCGCCGGTGACCTCGTGCTGTTGGAGCGGGCCGTGCACTCCTACGCGCTGGACCTGCTGGCGGGCAGGGACTTCCGGCTGCTGTCGGTGCCGTCGCTGGTCAGGCGCGAGGCGCTGGTCGGTACCGGCTTCCTGCCGGGCCACGGCGAGGAGATCTACCAGCTACCCGGGGACGATCTCTATCTCGCCGGCACCGCCGAGGTTGCGCTGGTTGGCCTGCACGCGGGCGAGATGCTGTCCCTGCGTGACCTGCCGTTGCGCTACGCCGGGATCTCGCCGTGCTTTCGCCGGGAGGTCGGCAGCGCCGGACGCGACGTCCGTGGGCTGCTGCGCGTCCACCAGTTCGAGAAGGTCGAGCAGTTCGTGATCTGCGCGGCTGACGAGGCGGAGTCCGCCCGCTGGCACGCCGAACTGCTCGACACCGCCGAGCACGTCCTGCAGTCCCTTGGTCTGGCCTACGAGGTGGTGGAATGTGCCACCGGCGACATGGGCCTCGGTAAGTTCCGGATGAACGACATCAACACGTGGTTCCCGTCGCTGGCGCGCTTCCGGGAGACCCACAGCTGCTCGACCCTGCACGACTGGCAGGCCCGGCGGGCGAACATCCGCTACAAGGACGCCGACGGACGGGTCCGGTTCGCCCACACGCTGAACAACACGGCGGTGGCGACGCCCCGACTGCTGGCGGCCATTCTGGAGAACTTCCAGACCGCCGACCACCGGGTCCGCGTCCCCAAGGTGCTGCGGCCCTATCTCGGCGACCGCGAACTCATCTGACCCCGGCCCAGGGCGGCGGGAACAAAGGGGCGATGGTGCAGTGGACGGTGGCCCGGGTGGATTCCCGCCCGCCCGTAGCGCGTTGGGTCTACGCCTGGCTCTCGCCCTGTTCGGGCTGCTGTTCTGCGCGGGTGCCTGTGTGTACTACGCCGTTTCCGACCAGCCGGTCCCGGCCGTCCTGCTCGGCGTGATCGCGTTGACGGCGGTGGTCGACCTCACCGTGATCGTCCGGCGGATGCGCCGGGAACGACGCTGAGGGCTTGGGCGATGTTGTGGCCGGCAGCCGTAGGTGGAAAGTACCGTTCCCGCGACCGCAACGACCTACCGCCCGGTTTTTTGGCCGTCGGCCGGCGGCTAGCTGCGTAGTCTCGCGAGGCGGGCGTTGATGACGTCGGTGTCGAAGAGCGCGTCGGCACGGCCTTCGCCGTCCTCGTCGAAGTAGTACTGGACGGGATCGGGCTGGCGTCCGCCGATGCACTGGGGATAGGCGGCGCCCGCCGTGACGGGAACGACCTTTTCAACAATGACGTCGTGGTCCAGATCGTCGCCGAAGTCGAAGAGGTAGCGGAATGTGACGCCTTCCCCGGCGATCTGGGCGATGGTCGCCTCATCCGGATCCCGATCGCCCAGGTCGGGGGAGCAGCCGAACTTTCCGTACGCGGTCGTGAACATCCACAGGTGGTCGTCGTCCCAGTCGAACGCGGCCTGGATCACGTTGTGCAGATCCGCCAGCGTGCTCGTCGAGGAAATCTCAAGCCGACGCCAGATCGGCGGTTTCGACCCGCGTAGCAGGACTTTGATCTGATGGACGGTTCCCGCCGATTCCACCGCGGCGGCGGGGATCGTGGGCGGATGCACGGCCAGCTCGGCGTCGTCGAGTTGCCTGCGCACAAAGGCGGGGGCCGACGCGTACAGTCTGTCGAACACGGCTTCGGAACTGGTCTCGGTCTCGTACAGACGGAAGTCGATGACATCGGCGCAGGTGGCGCGGTGGTCGGCCGCGTCGGGTTCCCGGTAGGAGGCCACGAACTCGTCCAGTATGTCCGGCAGCTGCTCGTCCCACTGCTCGTGCGCGGCGGAGCCCAGCTCGCGAGCGTCGGTGGTGAAGTGCGCCCAGGCCCGGATGACGGCTGGCAGCAGTGCGAGGTCGTCGGCCCCGAGCGCGATGTGTTGGCTCACTTCGGTGATGAGAAAGTACCCCAGCGACAGCGGGCCGTAGCGTTGCGCCGGTCGTCCCAGGTCGAGAGCCCAGTCGGCCGCCATCCGCGCCCAGATCCGGGCCGCCTCACGATCGGGCAGCGCCTCGGCGTGGTCGGATGCCAGGAATTCCGCGGCGACCCGCTCGGCTTCCTCTCGGTCGGCCTCGTCATCGATCAGCTCGATGTCGAGCCCGTCACCGGCACCATCACCATCGTCGGCGTCGGCGAGTTGATCGTCGGGCAGCAGGTCGAGCCGTGCCCGTAGCAGTGCCCAGCCACCAGCCGGGTCGCCCTCGTCATCGCTGTCCGCGTCACCGTCATCGTCGCTGCCGGCCTTCTCCGCCGCCGGTGCGTCCCGCTCGTATTCCACCTCCGGCGGCCCGTGATCGAGCATCCTGTCGAGGGCCTCATCGAGCCGGGCCCTGGCCTGCGCGGCAGGCAGCGGGATCGGCTCGGCAAGTGATCCTTGCGTGCCGAACATCTCGACCAGTCCGGTGATGCCGTCGTCCGCCAATTCGCCAATCATGATCTTAAAGATGCCCGCGAGAGAGGCGTGGTCGACGAAGACCACGAAAGCGTGCTCGGTGTCGGCTCGCCGGAAGCCGAGCGTGATCACTTCGACATCGCCGAACATGTCGGTCATCGACAGGGCGTCGGTCAGTTCGGCGACGTCGGTATGTGCGACCCACGCGGGTTCCGGGACGCCGCGGCCGGCGAGCTTTCGGCCGGCCTCGGTGGCCAGCTCGCGCGTCCAATCCTCACCCACCAGCGCCAGCGCGCGCAGAACCGCCAACCCGGCGGGTGTGCGCTGGCCCGCCATATGGCGGATCAACGCTTCGACCTCGTTCTGCAGGAAGTCGTTCGGGTCGTGGGCGCCGTCGGCCGCGTCGTCAGCCCAGCCGGCAACCCAGATCTGCCCCAGCAGCTGCGACGCCCACGCTTCGACGATGAGTATCGACTCCTCGCGATGAAGCTCGGCGGCGTCGTCAAGGACCGGCGCGTACGGCGACGGTGCGCTCCGGTTACGGCTCTTCGCCAGAGTGCGACCGGACTTCTTCCTGGCACGGTTGGCGGAACTCACACCTGTTATCGTAACAAGCCGCGACCAGGCAAGCGCGGGCGGGCTTCCCCATGCCGAGTGTTGCGGTGGCCCGGCGCTGCGGCCTGACACCTCACCCGCGCCGGCCACAAGGTGGTCGTGTACGAGCGGGTCGATCGTATCTGCGATCTGCTGCGCGACGGCATCCCCGAGTTCGAGATGGGGAAGCACGTCCGCCTTGGATCTCCTCTACCTGGCTCCCCGCTCGCTGATCCGAGACCCCTGTTGCCGGTCGTTCTCAGGCCGTGTCTCGTGGTTCCCCCGGCGCGGTTCCGGGGTCCGCTGGTGTGATCAGTCTCTGCAGGCAGGGCCCGAACAGGGGGATCAGGCGCTCGGCGGGTGCCTCCGCGACTCCAGGGATCTTCAGTAGGTAGCGCGCTACTATCAGGCCGATCATCATGCTGGCGACGAGCCTGGATCTCAGTTCGGTGTCGTCGCCGATGATCATATCGGCGAGCGGATTGGCCTCTTTGTTGATCATTGCTGTCCGTACCGCCTCGGCGGCCTGATCGTGGGTGAGCATCGACCGCAGCATGGACATGGTCGCCTCGGGGGCGACCTCAAGGCGCTCCAGCAGGTGATGTAGGAGGCGTTCACCCAGGTCGTCAATTGGCCCGGGCAGGGCGGCGTCGACGCCCAGTTCGATCTCGGCGGCAGCGATGAAGAGCGCCTCCTTCGATCCGAAGTGCTGCATGACCAGGGCTGGATCCACGTCCGCCCGGCCGGCGACAGCGCGGATCGTCGTGCCCTGATAGCCGCAGTCGCCGAACACGGTGCGGGCCGCGTCGAGGATCGCGGCTCTCGTGCGGGCGCGACGTTCGGCCCGTCCGAGGGGTGGCGTGTCTGATATCACAGGAAGTATCGCTCCACGCACGTTGACTGACTTTCGAGCTTCTTTCTACGGTAATTGAGTCTACAAGTGTTGAGTCTGTGCTCAAGGTGATCGTGTCGGCGACCAGGTCGGCTCAGGCCGCTTCCGGACCCCGAGTGTCCCATTCGTTGATCATCGATGTCGTCTGTCGTGGCAAGAGGGGAACCTGTGCCAACACTGGCCCGCTGGAGTTTCCAGCACCGCCGCCTTGTCCTGCTGCTCTGGCTTGCGGCTGTACTGGGTGTCGGCGCGACCGGCGCCGCTGCCGGTACGGATTACAAGAACGTCTTCTCACTTCCGGGGACCGGTTCGCAGGAGGCGATGGATCTCCTTGCCCGTGAGTTCCCCGCGGCGTCGGGGGACAGCGCGTCGATCGTCCTGCATGCCCGTTCCGGGACACTGCGGGATCCACAGGTCCAGGCCACCGCCTCCCGGATGCTCGATTCTGTCGCGCGGCTGTCTCATGTCGTGGAGATCACCAGCCCCTACGGCCCCGATACGGTCGGTCGGTTCAGTACGGACGGCCGGACCGCGTTCGCTACCGTAGCGCTCGACAGGCAGGCGAACGAGATCCCCAGGGACGACATTGTCGCGATCGTCGACACGGCTCGGGCCGCGGACAGCGGTGCCCTGCAGGTGGAGCTGTCCGGCAACCCGATCAGCGTCGCGGAACAGGACCTCGGCAGTACCAGCGAGCTGGTGGGTATCGCCGCCGCCGCGGTGATCCTGTTCATTGCCTTCGGCACGCTGCTGGCCATGACTCTGCCGCTGATCACCGCGATCATCGCGCTGGGAGTCGGGCTTTCTCTCATCGGACTGCTCTCCCATGCGATGAACATCGCCGAGTTCGGGCCGACCCTGGCCACGTTGATCGGCCTGGGCGTTGGCATCGACTACGCCCTGTTCATCGTCAACCGGCACCGGACCGCGCTGCGGGCCGGGCGGAGTCCGCAGGATGCGGCCGTCACGGCCATCAACACCTCCGGTCGCGCGGTCATGTTCGCGGGTGTCACCGTGTGCATCGCCCTGCTCGGGATGCTCGCGCTGCGGGTGGACTTCCTGGTCGGGGTCGCCGTGGGCGCGGCGCTCGTGGTGGCTCTGACCATGGCCACCGCCGTCACCCTGCTGCCCGCGCTGTTCGGCTTCCTCGGGATGAAGGTGCTCAGCCGGAAGGAGCGGGCGAGGCTTGCGGCCGCGGGCGGGGAACCCGAGGTGGCCACCGGCTTCTGGTGGAACTGGGCCCGCCGGATCGAGCGGCGTCCCGCACTGTCGGCCGTGATCGCGGCGGGACTGATCGTGGCTGTGTCCGTGCCCTTCTTCTCCCTGCGGCTCGGCTCCTCCGATCAGGGCAACGGACCGGAGTCCAAGACCTCCAGACGGGGGTACGACCTGCTCGCGGAAGGGTTCGGCGCCGGATTCAACGGTCCGTTCGTGCTCGCCGCCGAGATCGGCTCCCCGGCGGACCGCGCCGCCCTGGCCACGCTGGTCGCGACGGTGCGCGACACACCCGGAGTGGCGTCGGTGTCAGCGCCGCGGGAAAGTCCCAACGGACGCGCCGCGACGGTGACGCTCTACCCGACCACGAGCCCGCAGGACGCCGAGACCTCCAAGCTGCTCGATCGGCTGCGGGATGAGGTCATACCAGCGTCGACCAGGGGCAGTTCGCTGGTCGTCCACGTCGGCGGCGTAACGGCGATCTTCGACGACTTCGCGCATGTGCTCGCGGACAAGCTGCCTCTGTTCGTCGCCGTGGTCATCGGCCTC
>NZ_CAUVXP010000190.1:0-9343 GCF_963555955.1 Protofrankia sp. Cas3 | reverse complement strand
GAGGCGGACGGGATCTGCGGCGCGGAATACGGGGAGGTATCCGCGGATAGAGTGAATCGCCGGAATGGGTACCGGATGCGGGAATGGGACACCAGAGCGGGAACGGTCGACCTGGCGATCCCGAAACTGAGGTCCGGATCATACTTCCCGGAATGGCTGTTGGCACGGCGCCGGCGGGCGGAACAGGCACTGATCTCGGTCGTGGCCACGTCCTATCTGTTGGGAGTATCCACTCGTAGGGTCGACAAGCTCGTCGAGCAGCTCGGGGTCGCTCATATCTCGAAGTCGCAGGTGTCCGAGCTGGCGAAGCACCTCGACGGCCAGGTCGAGGCGATCGCGGCGGCGCCGGTGGAGACGCTCGCCGGCGTGGAGGGTGTCGGCCCGACCATCGCACGGGCGGTCGTCGACTGGTTCGCCGACCCGCGCCACACGGACGTCGTCGCCCGGATCCGGTCCGGGGGCGCGCAGACCACCGACGCCGACGGGGAGGAGGCTCCCCGGCCGACCCCGACCCGGCTGACCCCGACCCGGCTGACCCCGACCCGGCCGACCCCGACCCGGCCGTCACGTCGGCCGCCGTCGTCGCCGCGCCGGCCGACCCAGCCGCCCCGGTCGACGCGCAGGCTCCAGCCGACCCGCAGGGCTGAGCGCGCAGCCGGGGCGTCGCCGAGGGCGGCGAGGACGCAGGCATCCGGCTGACGCCGCGGACCTGGCCCGGCTGGTGGGGCGGTTCAGCGCGATGGCGGTCACCGGCCCGGCGCTGGTGACGTAGCCGGCTCGATCCGGGCCAGGATGACGGTGACCGTCTGCGTGAGCTCCTCGACGTAGAGCTGCCGGCCGGGCGGGTCCTCGCCCGGCGCGTGCTCGCGGGAGTAGTCGGCCAGGGCGTGGATCGTGAGCGTGAACGCGAAGACGTAGGCGAGCGTGGCGTGCGGCCCGAGCCGGGCTTCGAGCGCGGCGCTCACCACCCGGAAGTTGCCACCGAGGCCGCCCTCGGCGAGCTGGCGGTTCCGCTGCGGGTCGGCCAGGACGCGCGCCAGGAATCGCAGCGTCGTCGGCGATTCCTCGAGCAGCGGGCTCAACGTGCCGACCATGATCCGGGCAGCGGACTCGGGATCGATCGGGACGGTGAGCAGCGCGGTGTTGCTCGTGTGCAGGCGCGGGTGGGTGTGGTCGATGTGCTCGCCGATCGCGGTGAGCAGGTCGTCGCGCGAGCCGAAGTAGTAGCCGATCACGTCCTTGTTGTTCTGGCCGGCGGCCACCCCGATCCGGCCCAGGGACACCCCGTCGAGCCCGTGCTCGGCCAGCAGCTCGATCGCGGTGTCGAGCAGTCGTTCCCGCGTCTGCGGCGAGCCTCGACGCACGGTGGTCATTGCCAGCTCCCGGTCTTGCCGTCGGCCCGTAAGGTGGTTACCTTACGGTGTAACCCAGGTCACTGCCGATTGGTTCACGTCCGATCCGCGAGGAGTCGCGCCATGTACCACGTGTTCAGCGTCGACGACCACATCATCGAGCCGGCCGACGTCTGGTCCTCCCGGGTACCGGCCAAGTATCGCGAGGCCGCGCCGCACGTCGTGGAGGCGGACGGCCGGGAGTGGTGGGTCTACGAGGGCACGCGCCAGGTCACGATGGGCCTCAACGCGGTGGCCGGGAAGCCCCGCGAGGAGTGGGGTATGGAGCCGGCTCGCTTCGCGGACATGATCCCGGGCTGCTACGACCCCACACAGCGAGCGAAGGACCTGCGGGCCGACGGCATCTTCGCCAGCGTCAACTTCCCGACCCTGCCGGGCTTCGGCGGCCGCAAGTTCGTCACCTTCGAGGACAAGGACCTGGCGCTGGCCTGCGTCCAGGCCTGGAACGACTTCATCCTCGACGAGTGGTGCGCCGCCGCGCCCGAGCTGTTCGTGCCGATGACGATCGCGCCGCTGTGGGACGTCGAGCTGGCGGCCAAGGAGGTCGAGCGCACGCTGGCCAAGGGCGCCAAGGCGCTGTGCTTCGTCGAGGACCCGTCGCAGCTCGGGATGCCCGGGTGGCACACCGAGGCCTGGGACCCGCTGCTCGCGGTCTGTCAGGAGGCCGACCTCCCGATCTGCATGCACGTCGGCTCGGCAGGCAGCTCCACGCTGCTGGGTGACCAGATCCCGATCGTCGAGATCGCGTCGTCGTTCTCGCAGACGGCGCGCTACTCACTCAACCTGATGTGCTCGCCGGCTCCGCGCACATTCCCGGACATCAAGTTCGTCTGGAGCGAGGGCGGCATCGGCTGGCTCCCGGCGGCGCTCGAGCGGGCCGACGCGCAGTGGGAGAAGCACGGCTACTGGAGCCACCTTGAGGGCGCGACGCCGTCCGAGGTCGCCAAGCGCAACATGTGGTTCTGCATGATCGAGGAGCCCTGGGGGCTGACGACCAGGGAGGTCTACGGCTACGACCGGATCCTGTTCGAGACCGACTACCCGCACGCCGACACCACCTGGCCGCGGACCCAGGCGATCTGCAAGTCGCTGTTCGCCGACGTCCCGCGGCACGAGGTCGACGCGATCACGCACAGCAACGCCGAGCGGCTCTTCCATTTCCCGCTGACCGTGCCGATCGGGAACGGAGCCGGCGCGTGAGCGCTCCGCTCGAGGGCGTCCGGGTCGTCGACCTCACCTCGGGAATCTCCGGGGCGTACGCCACCAAGCTGCTCGCCGACGGTGGCGCGGACGTGGTCAAGGTCGAGCTGCCGGCCGGTGACTGGCTGCGCGGCTGGCGGGTCGGCGACAAGCCCGTCCCGGCGGGCGCCGACGGCGCGCTCTTCCAGTTCCTCGCCGCGTCGAAGTCGTCGGTGGTCCTCGACGTCGGCGCGATCGCCCAGGCGCCCGATAACCCGCTGGGCCACGCCTTGCTCAGCGGCGCCGACCTGGTCTTCGCCGACGCCGACGCCGACCCGGTCGCCCTGCGCGCGCGTTATCCGCACGCGGTCGTCGTCGCCATCAGCTCCTGGGGGCTCGGCTCGTCCTGGGCGGACCGGCCGGCGACCGACGCGGTCTTCCAGGCCATCGCCGGCGCGCCGATGACCCGCGGCAACCCGGCCCACCCGCCGGTCATCGAGGGCGGCGACCTCACCGAGTGGGCGGCCGGGCTGCTCGCCGGGATCGGCGGGCTGGTGGCGCGCTGGAAGTCACTCACGAGCGGGACGGGGGACCTGGTCGACGTCTCCAAGTTGGAGGCCGCGGTCCTGACCTTCTGCATGTATCCGGTGACCTTCGCGTCGATCGCCGGCGGGCCGATGCGCAGCAACCGGGCGCGCAACCTGCCCTCGATCCACCGCACCAAGGACGGTTACGTCGGCTTCATGACGGTCACCGGCCAGCAGTGGCTCGACTTCTGCGTCCTGGCCGAGCAGCCGGAGTGGATGGCGGACGAATCGCTCATCCAGTTCGAAGAGCGCAGCAAGCGGGCGGCCGAGCTCAACGGCGTGATCGACGAGTGGGCGGCGACGAAAACCACCGCCGAGATCCTCGACCTGGCGGACGCCCTGCGCGTGCCGGCCGCCGAGGTCGGGCGGGGCGACACCCTCCCCGAGATCGACCACTTCGTGGCGCGGCACGCCTACACGACCAACCCCGGCGGGTTCGTCCAGCCGGACGTGTCGTACACGCTCGGCGGCGGCGCGCAGCGGCGGCCGTTCGCGCCCGCGCCGGCGCCGGGACGCGACACCGAGCGGCTGCGCGCCGAGCCCGTCCGGAACCCGACGGTAGCCGGGGTCACCCCAGGGGAGGACGCGTTGCCGTTCGCCGGCCTGCGGATCGCCGACTTCACGATGAACTGGGCCGGGCCGATCATCGGTAACGTCTGCGCGATGTTCGGCGCCGACGTCATCCACGTCGAGTCGGTCCAGCGGCCCGACGCGTTGCGCTTCAAGAGCCTCAAGCCGCTCGGCGACCCCGACTGGTGGGAGTGGGCCCCGCTTTACATCGGCCCCAACACCAACAAGCGCGACCTGACACTCGACCTCGGCTCCGAGACCGGCCGCGACCTGGCCCGCCGGCTGGTCGCGCACTGCGACGTCGTCATCGAGAACTACTCGCCGCGCGTCATGGACAACTGGGGACTGACGTACGACGCCCTGCGCGAGGTCCGCGACGACGTCATCTTCCTGCGCTGCCCGGCGTACGGACTGTCCGGGCCCTGGCGCGACCGCGGCGGCTACGCCCAGACGATGGAGATGGCGTCCGGCCTCGCCTGGCTGACCGGCTGGCCGGGCGCGCCGCCGGAGATCCCGAACGGCCCGATGGACCCGCTCGCCGGCGGCCACAGCACCTTCGCGCTGCTGCTCGCGCTCGAGCATCGCCGTCGTACGGGCGAGGGGATGCTGCTCGAGAGTCCGATGATCTTCGGCGCGCTCAACGTGGCGGCCGAGCAGGTGATCGAGCACTCGGCGTACGGCACCCTCCTCACCCGCCAGGGCAACCGCAGCCCGCACGCGGCGCCGCAGGGCGCCTACCGCACCGCCGACCCGCTCCCGACCGGCGAGCTCGACCGCTGGGTGCTGATCTCGGTGGCCTCGGACGAGCAGTGGCGCGCCCTCACCGAGCTGCTGGGCCGGCCCGAGTGGAGCCAGGCGCCTGAGCTCTCCTCGGCCGCCGGTCGGCACGCCGCGCACGACCAGATCGACGAGCGGCTCGCGGCCTGGGCGGCGACGCAGGCCAGCACCGAGCTGGTCGACCGGCTCGTCGCGGCCGGGGTCCCCGCGGCGGTCGTCGCGCGCCAGGACGAGTCGCCGGGGCTGACCCCGATCCGGGAGCGTGGCTTCTTCGAGACCGTGCTGCACCCGGTGACCGGTGGGCAGCTGCTGCAGGGCTATCCGGCCCGGCTCGCCAGCGGCCCGCCGGTCTACAACCGGACTTCAGCCCCGTTGCTGGGCCAGGACAACGCCGACATCCTGAAAGGCCTGCTTGGGGTCACCGACCAGGAGTACGCCGCGCTCGAGGCCGCCGAGGTCATCGGCACGATGCCCTCGACGGCCGGACACAGCAGGGGGATGCGTTAGATGAGCCAACCAGGGCTGCTCGACGGCGTGCGAGTGCTGGAGTCCGCGATGCTCTTCAACGGCGACCGGTTGGGCTGTCTGCTCGGCGACCTCGGGGCCGACGTCATCAAGGTCGAGGCTCCGCCGGTCGGCGACTACCTGCGCGACTTCCTCGGCCAGGTCGTGCCGCACCACAGCCCGGCCCACCTCGAGGTCAACAAGCACAAGCGCAGCGTCGTGTTGGACCTCCGCGCCCAGGACGGCCTCGAGACCTTCTGGCGGCTGCTCGACACCGCCGACGTGTTCGTCGACGGCAACGCCGGCGACGCCCTCGACCGGCTCGGCATCGGCTACGCCCAGCAGCAGGCCCGCCGGCCCGGGATCGTCTACTGCCAGTACTCCGGCTTCGGGGCCCGCGGGCCGTACGCCTCGATCCCCACCCACGGGCAGATGATGAACGCGCTGGCCGGCGGTTATCCGCACGAGCTCGGCGAAGACGGCTTCGTGCGCCCCTCGACCGCGGTGCCGTTCATGGGCGGGATCAGCGGCGACGACGGCACGGCGACCGGCGCGATCTACGCCGCCTACGCCATCGCCGCGGCCCTCGTGCGGCACGGCCGGACCGGTGAGGGCGCGTACCTCGACGTGGCCGCCTCGGACGCGGTCGTCGCCAACTCGTGGGTCGGCGCGACGTACGGCCTGAACAACGATCGGATCACCGACCGCCGCTCGCTGCCGGCCAGCGACGAGACCGGGGCCAGCGCGAAGTACCAGTTCTACGCGTGCGCCGACGGCAAGGTGCTGCTGTTCTGCGCGATCGAGCCGAAGTTCTGGCGCAACTTCTGCCGGGCGATCGGGCGCGACGACCTGATCGGTGGCGGCAACGGCCAGCCGGTCGACTTCGCCGGCGGCCAGGACGATCTGCGCCGTTCGTTGGCCGAGATCTTCCGGTCCCGCCCGCTGGCGGAGTGGGTCGCCATCGCGGTCGAGCACGACATCGCGCTGGGACCCGCCTACGGCGACGCGACCGACCTGCTCACCGATCCGCACGTACAGGCGCGGGGGTTGCTCGTCGAGACCACGCACCCGGTGGCGGGGGCGTACACGAATATCGGGTTCCCGGCGCTGATCGCCGGGATCGACTACCGCGTTCAGCGCGGGGCCCCGAGGTTGGGCGAACACAACGCCGAGATCCTGGCGGAGCTGGACGAGGCCTGACCCTTGGCCGCCTGGTCAACCGTGAGGTGTCGATCGAGGATCCAGACCCGGGCCGCGACTCCGGCCCTGGTGGCCGAGACCGGTGAACCCCCGCTACCAGGGCCCGTTGGCCAGCTTCTGGTCGTGGGTGCGGGCCACCGTGGCCTGTACCGTGCCAGAAGTCGTTTTGGGCCGTTGACCTGCGGTTTCGCCGTCGGCCGTGATGGTGGATGATCGTGGTCTATGGTGGTGCGGCTGATGTATCTGGTCATGATCCGGGTGTTCGGCTGGCTCGTCCTGCTGGCTCGCAGCGACGCGGCGACGACGACGGAGCTACTCGTGTTGCGCCACGAGGTCGCGGTGCTACGCCGCCAGGTCGGACAGCCCCGGTTCACCTGGCCAGACCGCGCGATCCTGGCCGCGCTGGCCCGGCTCCTGCCCCGCGAGGTCCGGTCGCCCGCCGGTGGATGAGGAGCTGCGGACGTTGGTGATCCGCCTCGCCCGGGACAACCCGACCTGGGGCCACCGCCGCATCCAAGGCGAACTCCTCGGCCTGGGCCATCAGATCGGTGCAGGCACCGTACGGCGGATCCTCGGCCGTGCGGGTCTCGGCCCGGCGCCACGCCGCCATGCCGACACCACCTGGCGCACCTTCCTACACGCCCAGGCCAGCGGCCTGCTCGCCACCGACTTCTTCCACCTCGACACGATCGCCCTGCGCAGGCTGTACGTGCTGTTCGTGATCGAGATCCAGACGCGTCGCGTCCACATCCTCGGAGTCACCGCCCACCCGACCGGCGCCTGGGTCACCCATCAAGCACGCCACCTGGCCATGGACCTGGACGGACAGCTGGCTACGTGCGGGTATCTGATCCGCGACCGCGACACGAAATACACGCAAGCGTTCGACGACGTCTTCGCGTCCGAAGGCATCCAGGTCGTGCGCACGCCGCCGCGGATGCCGCAGGCGAACTGCTACGCGGAACGGTTCATCCGCTCTGTCCGCCAGGAGTGTACGGACAAGATCCTGCTCTACGGCGACCGCCACGCCACCGCTGTGCTCGACGCATACGCCCGCCACTTCAACGACCACCGCCCCCACCAGGGACGAGACCAGCGACCACCGAACCACGACCCGGCCACCGTCACGCCACTCGCAGGCCCAATCCGCCGCCGCAAGATCCTCGGAGGCGTGATCAACGAGTACCACCGCGCCGCCTGACCGAGGCGCGAAACCCCAGGCCACAGCCCCGAATCGAGTTTTGGCACGCTACAGGGATCGGTCCGCGTTGCGGCGAGCCCATCCACCGTTTCCGCGTGACGGAGTACGGCCCGAACGACGAGCGTGCATCACTGCCGCGCGGTGTGACAACTTTCGCCCAACGTCGGATCGCGACATCATGATCTTCGCGCTGTATTCGGCCATGATCTCGATCTCCATGCGCTGATGCAGAACACGCATTTTGTCCGCGGCATGCACGGATGGTGCCTTCTCACATTGGGGTTTTCAGTGGCAGTGGGGTGAAGGTGGTGTTCTGCCAGATTCTGCGTGACGTCTCCTCCGGGTAGGGGACGACGGTCGGTTCGGTGTCGAATACTCGGGTCAGTCGTTCTTGCTGGTCGTACTCGGGCCAGCCGGGGTTTCCGACGGCGGCGAAGGTTGTCCAGGCGTTTCTCATCTGCGCGGAAAGGTTCTCGGCGTCGGTGAGGTCGTCGCCGAGCAGCATGGCGGGCTGGCCGCTGGTCAGGTTGCCGAATACGAGTGGCACGTCGAGTCCGTGGCAGGCGCCGAGGGTGCCGCCCATGCCCGGCGCTGTCCAGGTGACCTCATACATGTAGGTGCGGCCGGTGTGGGCCTCGGCGAGGTGTAGCGACGGCATCCGGAACAGCCAGTCGGAGTGGACCCAGTCGTAGAGCTCATCGGGGCTGTCGCTGGCCGCGCGGTACCGGGCGACACCGTCTGGCCCGGGCGCGAATAGGCTCAGCGCGGTTGCCGCTTGCTCCTCGGTGATCTGACCGAGTAGGCCGTCGATCAGGGACAGCAGGCGCTGCTCGTGACGCATGTGCCCCGCAATGAGGTCGACGTCGCGAGCAACACCTTCCGCCAGCGCCTGCCAGGGGTCAGTTGGCAGCGTGGAGCCATCGACGATGGGGCCTAGTGGGATCCGACGATGCGCGGTGAGGCCCCAACGGTCGGCGTACTGGTCGATCTTTGCCATGAACGCATCCGCGACGGCTGGCAAATCGCCGGGTGCGATCGTGGCTAGTTCATCGGGTTTCAGACCGAGGTCGGCCGCGAGGACGCGGGTGATGTCGGCGGCCAGCTCAGGTGTGAAAAACGTGCCCGGCATGCTCTGCACGATCGCGCGACGGAACAGGCCGTTGGCCCGTGGCGTGGCCAGGAGCGCGGCCACGCAGCCGCCGCCCGCGGACTGGCCGAATACAGTGACCCGGTCGCGGTCACCGCCGAATGTGTTGATGTTGTCGCGAACCCATTCCAGCGCGGCTACTTGATCGAGCAGACCTCGGTTTGCCGGTGTCCCGTCGATCTGGGCGAATCCCTCGATCCCCACGCGGTAGTTGAACGTGACGACGACGCTGCCGTCGCGCGCCAGCCGACCGCCGTCGTACTCGGGCAGTCCGGATGTGCCGAATAGGTAGCCGCCGCCCTGGATCCATACCATCACCGGCAGGTTCGCGGCCAGATCGGGTGTCCACACGTTGACGGTCAGCCAGCCCTCGGTCGGCCCGGCGCTTGCGTCCGTGCCGAAGATGCCGGATTGCGGGGGCGGTGGGCCGTAGGACAACGCGTTTAGCGTCCCGGCCCACGCCGTCACCCGCTGCGGTGCGGCGAATCGCGCCGGTGGTTCGGCGAACGGGATGCCTTTGAAGACGATGAGGTCCGACTCGAGCCTGCCGCGCACGGCCCCAGCGGTAATACGGACCACCGGCTCGGTAGCTGTCACCACATGTCCTTCCACGATCTGTGTTGCATCGACGTCGAACATCCTTCCTGCTGGCCTGCCGCACGCCAATCGAAGTCAGCTGCGGAGGGATCGTCTTGATGAAGATGAGGCGTGCAGTGGTGCCCGCAAGCGGAAGCGCTGGGCGGTACGCCCCGTCCGCTCGCCGACG
>NZ_CAUVXP010000189.1:0-9541 GCF_963555955.1 Protofrankia sp. Cas3 | reverse complement strand
GGTCCCGGCGGGCCGCCGGTCACGCGGGCCCGGCGCCCACCCGTGCGGTCGGCGAGGACCTGGCGGCCCGGGTCGCCGGGTAAGAACCGATCGAAGGCCCCACTGCCGGAGCAGCGTCCGGGCCAAAGGGCGTGCGACGATCGTCAGATCGCGCGCCCGGAGGCCGAAGTCCCCGGAGCAGCGTCCGGGCGCTATCCTCGGAAGGGCCGTAGATCCGGTACGACGGCAGCCGACGGGGCCTGACCACGGCGAAGATCGGCACGATCGTCACTTGTCCGGTCGCTCTAAGTTCCGTCGCCCACGCCTGGAGTCACACATGGCCATTACACCGACGTCAAAGATCTGGATGAGCGGTCAGTTCGTCGACTGGGACGATGCCCGCATCCACGTCCTCAACCCGACCCTCCACTATGGCTGGGGTGTCTTCGAGGGCATCCGCGCCTACTCCACCGCGCACGGCAGCGCCGTGTTCCGGCTGACCGACCATGTCGCGAGGCTGTATCGCAGCGCCAAGATTTACATGATGGAGCCGCAGTACAGCCAGGCGGAACTGATTGCGGCGATCAAGGAGACGGTCGCGGTCAACGAGGTCGACGCCTGCTACATCCGGCCGCTGGTCTACCTCGGATATGGCGAGATGGGCCTGAACCCGCTGCCGTCCTCGATCGAGGTGATGATCGCGGTTTGGCCGTGGGGCGCCTATCTGGGTGATGACGCCGGCGAGAAGGGCGTCCGGGCCACCGTCTCGACCTGGCGCCGCAATGACAACAACATCATCCCGCCGGCGGCCAAGGCGTCGGGGCAGTACCTCAACTCGTCGCTCGCCAAGGTCGCGGCGCTCAAGGCCGGTTATGACGAGGCCATTCTGACCAGCCCCAACGGACATATCGCCGATGGCTCGGGCGAGAACGTCTTCATCGTCGCGGGCGGAATGGTGATCACGCCGCCGCTCAGCGACGGTCCGCTCGGTGGCATCACCCGGGCGTCGATCATGCAGATCGCCGCCGACCAGGGCTACGAGGTGCGTGAACAGCACATCGTGCGCACCGACCTGTATCTGGCGGACGAGGCCTTCTTCACCGGGACCGCGGCCGAGATGGTGCCGATTGTGGAGATCGACGACCGACCGGTCGGAACGGGCCGACCTGGGCCGATCACCCGCGAACTGTTGGAGCTGTTCCACCAGGCGACCCGCGGGGAACTCGACCGCTACAAGATCTGGAACGAACGCGTCCACGACGCCTGAGGTCCGACAGTCGCCACCCGCCACCCGCCACCCAGCGCCCGAGTCTCGCCACGCTGAACACCCGATGGTCTGGTCATCAGCCTCCGCTGCGCCTAACGTCTCCTGTCACGTTCTCGTTTGACACGTGCACAAGCTCCAGGGAGACCGTGATGCGGGTTTGCGACGGAATGAGCGCTCTGGTTCTGATGATCGGGCCTGAGCATACCCTGCGTCAGGCGGCGCGGCTCATGGCCGCCCGGAATGTCGGTGCGGCCATTGTGCACGACGTCGATGGCCAGGGATATGGGATTCTCACCGAACGTGATGTCCTGATGTCCGTGGCGGCGGGCCAGAACCCCGATGCCGAGCGGGCCGGCGATCACATCACCCGTGACGTCGTGTTCGCCGATCCCGACTGGTCCCTGGATGAAGCTGCCGCGGCAATGCTGCGTGGCGGATTCCGGCACCTGATCGTCTGTGCGGGCGGCGAGGTGGCCGGAGTGCTGTCCATGCGAGATGTTGTGCGTTGCTGGAGCGTCCAGCGTTCTACTGTTTAGCTACCAGTGTTCGGCAATTTGATCAACTGGTGCTAGCGGCAATTTTTTCGCTTCACCGGCGCACATCACTGCCAAAGTGGGGCGGCGGTCGCCCACAATTCCCGACATTGGCGCTACGGTCTCGGTGTGCAGGAGGAAGAAGCGGTCGCGTTGCTCCGAGCGACCACGTTGCTGAAGGAACTGGACGAGCCGGCTCTGGCGCGCCTGGCCGCACGCTCTGTCGTGCGCCGGTATCGCCGCGGCCAAGTTGTCTTTACTGAAGGTGATCCATCTGACACGTTGCTTGTAGTGGCCTCCGGGCGGCTGAAGGTTCTGACAACCGCCGACGACGGTCGCGACCACGTTCTCAACATCGCAGGCCCAGGTGACACCCTCGGCGAGCTCAACATCGTCGAGGCCGGTCCGCGCTCGGCCAGCGTCGAGGCGCTGGAGCCCAGCGAGGCGCTGGTCCTGGACCGTGCGGCCGTGTGGGAGCTGGTGCGGGAGCGGCCGGCCGTCGCCGAGCAGCTCATCCGGGCGCTGGTCGCCCACGTCCGCCGCCTGACCGGGGCAAACGCAGACCTGGTCTTCCTCGACCTGCCCCGGCGGGTCGCCAAGCTGCTGCTGTTGCGGATGCGGGAGTCCGGACGTCCGCTGATCGAGCTGGGCCTGACCCAGACCGAGATCGCATCCCTGCTCGGTGGCTCGCGCCAGTCGGTCAACCAGGCCCTGCGGGACTTCGAGAAGCGGAACTGGATTCTGGCCGAAGGACAGACGATCACCATCCTCCAGGTTGAGCGCCTGCACCGCTTTGCCGGCGACTGATGTCGGCAGGGTCTCGGCAGGGTCTCGGCAGGGTAAAAATCTGACCGTAGGGCCGGCGACGCCGTAAAGTGGGCGGTCGGCGGTGAACCTGCCCTCGTCGCGCGTACCGGCTGCTCACCCATGCCGCCGGACGCGTGACACCCAGAGTGGTCAGGGCAGTGGCCCGCCAGAGACCCGGGGACTTCGGCCTCCGGCGATGCGAGAAGAACCACGATCGCATCGCCTTTGGCCCTTTAGATCCGCCAGTGAGAGGCGCGTTGTGCTTCCAGACGACCCAGGCTCCTTCCACGTCTATGACACGACGCTGCGTGATGGGACCCAGCAGGAGGGCCTGTCGCTGTCGGTCGGCGACAAGCTCGCCATAGCCCGCCACCTCGACGACATTGGCGTGGGTTTCATCGAGGGCGGATGGCCCGGGTCGAACCCCAAGGACGCCGAGTTCTTCCGCCGCGCCGCTACCGAGCTCCGTCTGGACCACGCCACCCTCACCGCGTTCGGCGCCACCCGCCGTGCCGGGCGCACAGCCGCCGACGACCCCCAGGTCGCAGCCTTGCGCGACGCCGGAACCGACGTCGTCTGCCTGGTCGCGAAAGCCGACCGCCGGCACGTCGAGCGGGCCCTGCGCACCACGCTCGCCGAGAACCTGGCGATGATCCGGGACACGGTGACGCATCTGCGTACCGAAGGCAAGCGGGTGTTCGTCGACGCCGAGCATTTCTTCGACGGCCACCGGGCCGATGCTGATTACGCCCTGGAGATGGTCCGGGTTGCCGCGCAGGCCGGCGCCGAGGTCGTCGTCCTCTGCGACACCAACGGCGGCATGCTGCCGACCCGGATCGGCGAGGTTGTCGCCGCCGTGCGCGACGCAACCGGTGCGCGCCTGGGTATCCACTGCCACAACGACACCGCCTGCGCGGTCGCGAACACTCTCATCGCGGTCGAGGCCGGGGTCACTCACGTCCAGGGGACCGCCAACGGCTACGGCGAGCGGTGCGGCAACGCCGACCTGTTCAGCGTAGTCGCCGGGTTGGAGACCAAGTTCGGGCGTCCGGTGCTGCCCACCGGGAAACTGCGCGAGCTGGTGCGGGTCTCGCACGCCATCGACGAGATCACCAACCTGGCCCCTTACAGCCACCGCGCGTATGTGGGTGCGAGCGCGTTCGCGCACAAGGCCGGGCTGCACGCGAGCGCGGTCAAGGTCGACCCGGACATGTACCAGCACATCGATCCGGCCGTGGTCGGCAACGACATGCGGATGCTGGTCTCGGAGCTCGCGGGCCGCGCCACGATCGAACTCAAGGGCCGGGAACTGGGGCTGGACCTGTCCGGCCAGCGCGAGGCCCTCGGGCGGGTCGTCGACCTGGTCAAGGAGCGGGAAGCCGCCGGTTACGCCTACGAGGCGGCGGAGGCATCCTTCGAACTGCTGCTGCGCGACGAGATCGAAGGCGAGCGGCGCTATTTCACCCTCGAGTCGTGGCGCGTGATCGTCGAGCGGCGGCCCGACGGGGAGGTCGTGAGCGAGGCGACCGTCAAAGTGGTCTCCCGCGGCGTGCGGCACGTGTCCACGGCCGAGGGCAACGGCCCGGTCAACGCCCTTGACCGGGCGCTGCGGGAGGCGTTGGAGAAGGGCTACCCGGGCCTGGCAGACCTCGATCTCGTCGACTACAAGGTGCGCATCCTCGACGGCAGGTCCGGCACGGGCGCGGTGACCCGGGTACTGGTGGAGACCAGCGACGGCCGCGACCGGTGGGACACGATCGGTGTGGATGAGAACATCATCGCCGCGTCCTGGGAGGCGCTGGCGGACGCCGTCACCTACGGTCTGCGCCGCCAGGGCGAAGGCGTCGAGACCGAAGGCGTCGAGACTGATGGTGCCGCGCGCGAAGCGTGACCGATGGCCTGGGTGACGATATGTCGCCTTCTGGCACACGTCGAGGATGAACATCCTGAAGGTCATGAATTATTAGCATGGGTCCCGTCCGATCATGATGTGATCGTTTCGGGAGAAGGTACCTGTGTCGCGGCAAGGTTCTGTGCGTCGGCGTCCGGCCCCACGGTTGGTTGATCCGAAGATCCCCGGCATGGTAGCCGCCATCCTCCTTGTCGCCTGCATCACGGCGGCGCCCCAGCCGTCAACACCGGGGCCGCGCCACGATGATCGCGGTCCGGTCGCCGGGCGGCCGGCGCCAGAAGGCGATCGTCGGCTGCCCGTCGTCGGGGAATCGGTCATCGGCGCGGTGGCCGGGGGCGCGGACGCCGACCGGCTCGTCGCCTCGGTGACTGTGCTGCCCGACTCGGCCCGACCGGCCGCGTCGATAGCCGACGTGTCCGTACAGACGGTGTCCGCACCGACCACGCCCACGCCCGCGCCGGGTGCCGGTCCGAGCGGGGCCGCGACCACCGGGGCGGGTGGAAGCAGCGCGGCGATCCCCAGCCGGATGCTGACCGCCTATCGGACGGCGGCGCTCCGGATCAACCTCGAGCGGCCGGGATGTAACCTACCGTGGTCGGTGCTGGCGGGAATCGGCCGGGTCGAGTCGAATCACGCCGCCGGCCGGCAGATCAGCGCGGACGGGACGGTCACCCCGACGATTCTCGGGCCCCGTCTCGACGGCTCCGCCGGCACTGCGCTGATCGCGGACACCGATCACGGAATGCTCGACCACGACACCGACTTCGACCGGGCGGTCGGCCCGATGCAGTTCATCCCGTCGACATGGCGATGGGCCGGGCGGGACGCCGACGGCGACGGTACGGCTTCCCCGGACAACATCGGCGACGCGACGCTCGCCGCTGCGGGCTACCTGTGCCGCTCTGGTGACCTCAGCGTGCCCGAGCGGCTGACCGCGGCGGTGTACAGGTACAACCCGTCGGATGACTATGTCCGCACCGTGCTCGCCTGGGCTGATGAGTATGCGGGCGGGGACGATTCCGGCGCCGCCGATGCAGGCCCGGACAATGCAGGCGCGGGCAATGCGGTGCTGGCCAGCGCGGTGACGACAGCGGATCCGGGCGTGGCCCCGGCCGCTACCCCGACCCCGACCCCGACCCCGACCCCGACTGGCACACCGACTCCTACGCCCACCGTTACCCCTACGCCGAGCGCGGCTGGCAGTGCGTCGCCGGAGCCGTCGCCGACGCCGACTGGCACACCGACTCCTACGCCCACCGCTACCTCTACGCCGAGCGCGGCTGGCAGCGCATCGCCGGAGTCGTCCGGCCCGAGTGTGGATGGCCCGCCAGCCCAGCCGCTGGGCGTCGTGCCCGGTGGCGTCGTCCCCGGTGGCGTCGTACCCGATGACGGTGTCATCGGGGAAGTCGTCACCGGGAAACTGGACCTGGCCACCTTGGTGAGTAGACCGACTACTTAGTGCGCTTATGATCCCCCTGTCTGCCGACAGCAGGGGGATGGCGTGGGGGATGACACCGGCACTGGCGTGGGCAGCGGCAGTGGTGACGATGACCGTGCGGCGACGGATCGTCCGCCGCGGGTGTTTCTCTCCTACGCGCACGAGTCACCCGAACACGAGAACGCCGTCCGCGATCTGTGGATCTTCCTGAGATCCCGGGAGATCGACGCGAAGCTCGACAAGGCGGCGGCCGAACGCCGGCAGGACTGGCCGCTGTGGATGCTCGCCGAGGTCCGCGCGGCCGACTACGTGCTGATCCTCGCGTCGCCGCAGTACTGCCGCCGTAGCGAGGGTGAAGCCGCCGCGGATGAGGGCCGCGGGGTGCAGTTCGAGGCCGCGCTGATCCGCGAGGAGCTCTACCGCGACCGGCCGGCCGGGATGGCGAAGTTCCTGCCGGTGCTGCTGCCCGGCCGCTTGGTCGAGGACATCCCGGTGTGGCTCGGTCCGTACTCGACGACCCACTACCCGATCGCGGAGATCTCCGACACCGGTGCCGGGCTGGAGACGCTACTGCGCGTCCTGACCGGCCAGCCGTTCGAGATCGAGCCTCCGCTGCGGCCAGGCACCCGCCCTGTCCTGCCTCCCCGGGGCGTGACCCTGCCCGGGGCACCACCGCCGGCCGGTTCGCGGGCAGGCGCAAGCGGTCAGGACGGGGCACGCTCGGCTTCGCTCACCCATGATCTCGTCCTTGCGGTGCGACTCGCCGACGGCCGACTCACCACCCGGGTGCTGCTCGCCGGCACGCTGCTGGGGGAGCGCACCGGCGCCCTGCCACGCGGGCTCGACACGGTGTGGACGGCACAGCCCACGGATGCGGCGGCGGCGGACGCGCACCTGTCCCAGGCCGGTCATCGGTTGCGGGACGTGCTGTTCGACGCCGACACCTCGCGGCACCTGACCGAGCTGATCGACGGCTCGCCGTTCGGGGCGGTCGTGGACATCGTGGTGGAGGCCGAGGGCACGGCGCTCGCCCTGCCCTACGAGCTGCTGCGGATGGCCGGTGGAAGGCTGCTCGCCACCATGCCCGGGGTGCGGCTCACCCGCCGGGTCGCCGGGTTGAACCGGGTTGCGACTGCGCCGCTGCCGGGTCCGCTGAAGATCCTCGTCGCGGTGGCGGCGCCGGAGGAGACCCGGACGCAGAACGCCCCGCTCGATGTCGAGGCGGAGATGCAGGCGATCATCGACGCGATCCGCCCGGTGGCCGGTTCCGGGGCCGCGCAGGTCACGATCCTCGAGGTCGCCGGCCTGAAGGAGATCTCCGAGGCGCTGGGCGGCCGGAACCCCGGTGACGGCGACACCGAGGCCAGGGACCCCGGTGACAGGGACAGCTATCACGTGCTGCACCTGTCCGCGCACGGATCGGCATCCTCGGTGGAGCTGGAGGACGAGGACGGCAACCCGGTCCCGATCCAGGCAGCGGAGTTGGTGGACGCGATCAAGGGCGCATCCCGGCCGCTGCCGCTGATCGTGCTGTCGTCCTGCTCGGGTGCGGCCGGCGGCACCGAGGGTCTGGCGCAGACCCTGGTCCGCCGCGGTGCCGACCGGGTGGTGGCCATGCAGACGACCGTCACCGACCGTTACGTAACCGACCTGGCCAGGGTCTTCTACACGGAGCTGGCCACCAACCGCGCCGTGTCGGTGGCGGCGGCCCTCGCCGAGGCCCGCCGCCGGGTGGATGCCGATCGCCGGGCGAGCGCGCGGGCCACCGGCCGGCTCGCGCTTCCCGAGTACGCCACCGCGACGCTGCTGGCCGCGGCCGGTGACCCACCCTTGCTCGATGCAACCGCCGACCCGCGGCCGCTGACCCGCCCGTTCGCCGCGCCAGCCGGGGGCAGCGTCCGCGAGCTGGCAATGGGTGATCTTGTCGGGCGGCGCAGGGAGGTCCGCACCGCGCTCGCGGTGCTGCGGGGAAGTACGGCCGCGGTCACGCGTTGGGGCGCGGTTGCCGGCGTGGTGCTGACCGGGCCCGGCGGGATCGGCAAGACCGCTGTTGCCGGGCGGGTAATGGCCCGACTGCGGGCTGAGGGCTGGGCGGTGGCGGTGCACGTCGGCCGGTGGAACCCGCCGTCGCTGATCGCCGCGACCGCGCAGGCCCTGCGCGGCATCCCGGTCCCGGAGCTGGTCGAGGCGCGGACCGCCCTCACCGACTCCCGTCACGAGGATACGGACAAGATCGCGCGGATTCGGGAATTGCTGGGCGAGCACCGCCTGCTGCTGCTGTTCGACGACTTCGAGCAGAACCTCACCGAGGACGGTCGGCGCTTCGCCGACCCTGGCTTCGCCGAGGTGTTCGCGGATCTGGCCCGGGCCGGTGGCCCTGGCAGTCCGAGTGGCGCCGGCCGTCTGCTCGTGACGTGTCGATATCCCCTGCCGAGCCGTACCGTCCCGTTTCATCGGGTGGATGTCGGGCCACTCAGCGGCTCCGAGCTGGGTCGCCTGCTGCTGCGGCTACCGAGCCTGCGGGCGCTGGGTGACGACGACCGGCGCACGTTGACCCGGACGATCGGCGGTCATCCGCGGCTGTTGGAGTTCGTCGACGCGCTGTTGCGCAACGGTGCGGCAAACCTGCTGGAGGTCACTGAGAAGATCAGCGATCTGGCCGACGAGCTCGGGATCGACCTGCATGAGGACCGCACCTTCGGCGAGGCGGTGGATGATGCCCTGTTGCTCGGCAGCCGGGACATCGTCCTGGAGCTGCTGCTCGCGACGGTGACGGCGGACGAGCGTGCACTTCTCCTGCAGGCGGCGGTGTCCAGCGCCCCGATGTCCGTCGACGATCTTGCGTTCGCCTGGCTGGGGGTCGAGCCCGACCGGGCACAACACCGGGTCGTCGCCGCGGCCGTCCGGCGGCTCGCGGACCGGACGCTGCTGCTGCGCCTCGACGGTGATGTGCTCGTCCATCCGTGGATCGCCCACTGGCTGGCCGACGTCGAGCCCGAGACGCGGACGGAGCGACACGGCCGGGCCGAGCGGATGCGGCTGGCCCGCATCAAGGCGGGGCGCGCCGAGTTCGCGGATCTGGTCGAGGTGGCCCGCCACCTTGCCGCCCAGCGGCGTTTCGACGACGTCGTCGCGCAGGCGCTGCGCTTCACGGGCATGCTCGCGGGGGAGTCGTCGGTCGCCGCGCTGCTGGGCGAGGTCGGGCCGATGGTGCCCGCCGACAGCCGAGGGTTCCTTGAGCTTGTCGATCGGGAGCTCACCGCCCTGCTCAACACCGGCAGCACCGCGGCGGCCCGGGATCGCGGCAACGCCATGGTTGCCGCCGCCCGCCGGTTGGCGGGGGCTGACCCTACCAACAGCCAAGCCCAACGCGACCTGTCGATCTCCTACGACAGGCTGGCGGGCGTCGCGATCGCGCTGGGGGACACCACCGGCGCCCAGCAGCTGTTCACCGACGCCCTCACCATCCGCCGCCGGTTGGCGGGGGCTGACCCCACCAACAGCCAAGCCCAACGCGACCTGTCTGTCTCCTACAACCGGCTGGCGGATGTCGCGATCGCGCTGGGGGACACCACCGGCGCCCAGCAGCTGTTCACCGACGCCCT
>NZ_CAUVXP010000188.1:0-9771 GCF_963555955.1 Protofrankia sp. Cas3 | reverse complement strand
ACAGGATCCGTCCCCACCATCCAACGGGACCTGGTCCTGGACAGGAATACCAAGCGCCAGCAGCGATGCGACATCAAGATCCCATGCCCACGCTTTGCTGGGCCGACGCAGCGAAGGTCCCACGGAGTCCAACCCGCCGGCCGTGCCGACGTTCAGGACTCCAATTGAGGTGGGATCCGGCAGCCGGGCGAGGGCTGTCGTGACGGCGATTGCGGCCGCCGTCTTACCGGCGCCGGTGATCAGTACACCGAGCAGCCCGGGATGATCGCGCGGCACGGTCGTCGCCTCCGCCTCGACGGCCGCGACCACCAGCCATTTCACGACACCACCGTGCCGGGCAACACCGCGGGAAAGCCGGCTGAGCGGGTCACTGGACAGCCCTCAGATAGTGCGCCCAGTATCCTTGGTTCGGGACACAGCGCGCGGACAGGGTGGCGAGGTCCCCCGGTGGGGGCTCGCCGTATACGCGATGCACGGCTTTCAGAAGCTCGGCGTCGTCGGGCAGCACCTCCATCCGCCCCAGCCCTCGGATCATCACGAAGGTAGCTGACCAGCGGCCGATTCCAGGCAGTGAGAGCAGAAACCGCTCGACATCCCTCACCGAAGCTGACCTTCACCACGCGAATCTCAGCAATGCGATCCTTACCCACACACGCCTGCCGGGGGCGAACATGAGTGAGGCGCACATGCAAGGATCGAACCTGCGTGGCACCGACCTGCGTGGCACCGACCTGCGTGGCGCGAACCTCACTGAGGTTGCTGGGCTTTCCCAGGACCAGCTGAACCAGGCGTTCGGGGATCGCGAAACCCGCCTCCCGTCCTGGTGGAAATGGAACGTCAAGCGGCCGGGCCTGTGCCGGGCCGCGCTGGGTGTCCATGCCTCGACCGCTCTTCGTCGCCATTCGGAGGTTATGATCATAGCCTCGATCCGGTCCACAGCCAAGGGGCGGACGACGCGTTCGCGCGGATTGTCGGGAAGACTGAGATCTTGACATCGTCGGCCGATTCGCCGTTCTCGAGGCTCGTGCGGTCCTGGTTTCCCTCAGGACGCCCCCTCACGCGCGCCACCTTTCTGGACCTATGAGCCCGCCGGCTCCCGACGCACCCTGCCTGCCAGCACGAGGTGGACGGGTGATGTCCTTGAGCGAGCACAACGTCACCCCTCAGGTTTCCTTCGGGGTGACGGCGACCTGAGGTACTTGGGTACCAAGGTCCTGGGAAGGTGCGGATGGCTATGACGACCGTCGGCGCCCGACGCCAAGCACCCTTGAAGATCGACCCCGCGACGGACGAGCTGATCTCGCAGGCCGCTCACTTCCTCGGCATATCCAAGAAGGACCTCGTGGCCGAGGCGGTCCGGGCATACCTCGAGCAGCGCCGTGCGGAGATCCGCCGCGGGATGGTCGAGTCGATGAAGGTGCTGGACGGCTCGCTCACCGCCAGCGTCGCAGCCCTGACCGGCCTGTCGCCCGAGCGGATCGAGCAGCTTGGCGGCGCCGGCGACTGGGACGAGTGAGTTATGCCGGTCCGTCCCACCCTGCCGGCTCTGCTGTCGATGTTGCCGGCGTCGGGTTCACTCGGCAGCGTCCCTGGTCAGCAGCCGAGCAATAGCCGATCCCGAAAACCCCTCCGAAATCCCACGAGAAATCTCCTCGCGGTCTTCCGCGGTCAACGCCTGACCCCGCACCCAAGTCTCCCATCAGTGAGCCACAAGATTTGTCACATGTGGCGCACTGACTCCTTGAGGCCGCCCAGCTCACGACGTCGCAATGTATATGCGTGGGCGCTGTACACCGACCTTCGGTGACCGCCTGCTAACGGCACTGACGAACCGCGCACGTTCTGGCTGAGAGTGTTCGAGGTTGACTTCGCCCGCGCGCGAAGTCCTACGGTTGGCTCATGACCTTGATATCGGTCGGGGCGGCCGCCGAACTGTGCGGCGTGCGTCCCAACACGCTGCGCTACTACGAGCGGATCGGTCTGCTCGGCCCGGTGGGTCGTGACGGTTCCGGCAGGAGGGTCTACGACGAGGGCACCCTCGCGACAGTTCGGTTCGTGATCCGCATGCGCGGCACCGGGATGCCGCTGCGGGTGCTGCACGAATACCTGGAGCTGACTCGCCAGGGCGGGCAGACAGCCGGCCGGCTACGGCAGATCCTGGAGGAGCAACGTCTACGGCTACGCCGCCAGCGGGCGCGGATCGACGACTGCCTGGCGACGATCGAAGGCAAGATCGACGCGTGTCCGCGGCCGGCTGACGCTCGTTCGTCACTCCTCGCCGGCGTAGGTGCTGGGGAGTCGGCGTGAACACCGGGGACGACGGGCAGGGTCCGCACGACGGACACCTGCCGAACGACGGGGCCGGCGTGCCACACCGCTGGCTCGGTGGCGTGCTGGCGGTTGGGTCGCTCGGCTTGGGCTGCATGGGCATGAGCGGGTTCTACCGGCCGGCCGACCAGGCCGAAGCGCGGTCGACGCTGCTGCATGCCCTCGATCGCGGTGTGACCCTGCTCGACACCGCCGACGTCTACGGCCCCCGAACCAACGAGGAACTGATCGGGCGGACGGTGCGAGGCCGTCGCGACGAGGTCGTCATCGCCACCAAGTTCGGGCTCACCCCTGGTGACGGGTACGGCGGCTTCGCCATCAACGGCCGGCCCGAGTACGTTCGCCAGGCCTGCGAGGCGTCGCTGCGGCGGCTCGGCGTCGATCACGTCGACCTCTACTACCAGCACCGGTTGGACCGGAGCGTGCCGATCGAGGAGACGGTCGGCGCCATGGCCGAGTTGGTCGCCGAGGGTAAGGTCCGCCACCTCGGACTGTGCGAGGCGGGCTCCGGCACGCTGCGTCGGGCGCACGCCACCCACCCGATCGTGGCGTTGCAGACCGAGTGGTCGCTGTGGTCGCGCGACATCGAGGATGAGGTTCTGCCCACCGCGCGCGAACTGGGCGTCGGCATCGTGGCGTACAGCCCGCTGGGCCGTGGCTTCCTCACCGGCGCCATCACCAGCGCCGACGACCTCGCACCGGCGGACCTGCGTCGCCAGATGCCGCGGTTCCAACCGGACAACCTCGCCGCCAACCAGCGCCTCGCCAAGCAGCTCCGCCAGGCCGCCACCGAGCACGGCTGCACTCCCGCCCAGTACGCGCTCGCCTGGCTGCTGTCCCAGGGGACTGACGTGGTGCCCATCCCCGGCACGGCGAACCGCGCCCATCTGAACGACAACCTCGGCGCGGTCGGCCTGGCCATCACCACCACCGGCCTGAGCGTCGCGGCCACCGGGCGACGCGCCGACCCGGCGACTGTCCACATGGAACAGCCGTAACCCCGAAACAGCGGGAGACGGTGCGGCTGATGACGACGACGGCGGCGGCGGCGGCCGAGAGACGCCTCTGGCTACAGCTTCCGTTGCTGGGAAAATGCCGGTAGAGGGATCAGCGTGGCTCCGCCCGGACGGGGTGTTCCTCTCCCTCTCCCTCTCCCTCTCCATCTCACAGCGGAACGATCAGGCCGTCGGGTCACCTGAAGAAGGTGCGCCATCACTGCGGAGATGGTCGCTCCCGCCTGGATGCACCAGCAGATCACGGCGGAGCATTACGACTCCTGATCCGAGGAGTAGTCCGCGGGCATCGAGATCGTGGCCGGGATGGTCGTCGTGTACCGCGCAGACACGATCGACATCATGCCGGCCCGGCCCGAGCACATCCTGCTCGTCGTCGAGGTCGTCTCGCCGGGCTCGGAGACGACCGACCGGATTGTCAAGGCCGAGCAGTACGCGAGGGCCGGAATCTCGTACTACTGGCGGGTCGAGCAGCCCCCCGCCGGCGTCCCGGTCGTCTGTACCTACGTCCTCGACCCGGCAACCAGGACGACCGTGCCGGTGAGGTCTTCACGGGCGTCGTCGACGCTGCCGCACCCTTCCCAGTCAAGATCGGCCTTACTCGGCTGTAGCGACGTCTGTCGCGCGCTTCGGTACTAGTAGTACTTCGTCAGGCCAAGTTGACGTTGGCTGGCGGGGCAGGACGACGGGCTGCTGGCAGGTGGGGCACGCGCCGGCCATGGCGAGCGCGGCGCGGATACCAGACCGGAAGCCGGCCTGTTCCCCTGCGGTGACCGCGGGACCGGCGGTAAGCAGCGGTGAGGGTTCAACGCTGAAAGCGGCGTGCAGACTGCGGCGCATGTCCGACCCCGACGCCCACTCGAAAGGATGAGGCCATGTGGTTACGGTTGCCAATCGGGGAAAAGCTGCGGGCTAAGCGCTATTGGGCTATGTTGTCATCCCTCGGCCGGGTAGAGCCGTACGGTCTTGTCGAGGCTGCTGGTGGCGACGGTCTTGCCGTCCGGGCTGAACGCGGCAGAGGTGATCCTGTCGGAGTGCCCGGCAAGGGTGGCGACGGCCGCACGGCTGTCCACCTGCCACAGCTTCGGTCCGGACGAGCCGCCTGTGACGAGGTACTTGCCGTCCGGGCTGAACGCGGCCAGGCCGCCGGCGTCCTGCAGGGTTGCGACGTCCTGCCCGGTGCCGGGGTCCCACAGTTGGGTGATGCCGTCCTCGCTGCTCGAGGCGACGGTCTTGCCGTCGGGGCTGAACGCCGCGTCGCTGACGACGGCCCGGTGCCCTTTATAGTCGACGACGACCTTCCCGGTCGCCACGTCCAGCACGTCGACGTAGCCGTCGATGCAGACGAGCAGGCGGGTGCCGTCAGGGCTGAACGCGATGCAGCGCTTGTACATGGCGTTCGTGAAGGTCGGGACAATGGGCGTGCGCTGACCCGTTACGACGTTCCACATGGCGTCGACCGAGGCGACGAAATTCCCGTCCGGACTATACGCCATCGCCGTCAGCCAGTCCTCGGTGCCAGGTTTCGGTTCGTCGAGCGTCTGCCGTATCTGGCCGCTGGCCACGTCCCAGAGCCGGACGGTGCCGTGGTTTCCGGCGCTTGCGATGGTGCGCCCGTCCGAGCTGTACGCCACCTTGGAAACGGCGGCGCCGGTGTCCGAAAGGGTCGTCCTGATGTGGCCCGTGGCGACATCCCACAGCTCGATCGAGCCCGAGCCTGGGTTGCTGGCCGTAAGCACCGCGGCAACGGCGAGGGTCTTCCCGTCGGGGCTGAACACCGTGTCAAGAGCAAATCCCCCGGCTATCTTCAGTACGGTTCCCTGCCTGCCGGATGCGGCTTTTATGCTCGGCTGCTGTGCTGTTTCCAAGCCCCTCTGGGCCTGGTCGGCGGCGGGAGCGGGTTGACCCCCGCCGCAGGCGCCCAATAACATTGCAAACACGCCGAAGACGACGATTCCACCGCCTGATCGGCCGGAAATTCGGCGCCGTGTTGAGCCGTTCATTCGTGGGTCATCCTTCCGGCGTCGTCGGCAACAGTTGGATCAACGTCGGCAACAGTTGGATCAACCAAAAGTTGGATCACATCGCCGTCACGCATACACGAGAAACCATTGAGATGTGCCACGGCCGACGTGGGGTCCTGGTCGAAGATGCAGGACCAACCGTTGACCTTCACATGCACGCCGTCCCGGTTGTTTGCAGCGCCCTGCTGCAGGTACGCCACCATCACCTTGCTGGCGTCGGCGCAGCTGATTTTCCCCTTGACGACCAGTTTGTATTCGGCGGTACCGGCAAAGGCACCGCAGTCGGTTCCGGACCCGTTCTGCGCTGCCTGGCTCGCGACTGCGCCAGACGTAGCCGGTGTACCGGAGGAGCATGCGGCGAGCGTGAAGCCGCCAGCGAGCACGATCGCGACCGCACGGACGGTGTCCAGAACATTTACCTTACCCACGGATGCCCCGCCAGGAGCGATCATTCTGGGCCATGCTGTCCCCCTGTCGATAACGCGACCGTTGTTTAGAACGATAGCGGCTTCGGATCTCTGTCGAGAGTAGTCTGTGCACCCCGACATTCACCCCATGACCTCGGCAAAGTCACCTCGCGTAGCGATCTCTCACGTCAGGTTGCGAGGAAAACGATGGCCCGCTTGCGGTCGCGGGCGATGAATTCGGTTGTTCCCTTGATTTTCGTAATACCGTAGAGGCTAAAGAGGGCGAGGGCGAGGGCGAGGGCGAGGGCGAGGGCGAGGGCGAGGGCGAGGGCGAGGGCGAGGGCGAGGTTACGATCGCCTTGACCACTCGCCGAATCAGTTTCGCGGCATGAGGTCTGCGAGCTTCCCCCCGGACGCCGCGCAACTGGTGAGGTACTGAAAGTGGTTCGCCAGCATATTCATGTCCGAGTAGGGGAGGCTGAGGAGAAGCCTTTGCTGCTGCTTGGGCTGCATGGCCATGAAGTCGGAGCATTTCGTGTTGATCGGGTTCCCGGCGCCTGCGGTGTCCCACCACAGGATAGTGCCGATGAGCAACGCGACGAGGGCGGCACCATTGATGATCAGGTTGCGGCGCATCATCGGTGAGGGCGCGGGGCTGACCGGCGGGAGCGGGGGGGCGCCGGGCTCGGTCGCGGCGCGCACTGTCCGGATGCGGTCGAGCGCGTGGTGGGGCAGCTCGTAAAAGGCGCCGCCGAGGTAGACGTTCGCCGTGTGGATCAGCCAGAACGGCAGCGTGAGCACGACGAACCAGCCCCAGCCGGCGAGGACGCCGAGCAGGGACATGACGAGGGCAGCCTGTGCGAGCGCGATCCCGGTCCAGATCAGGTTGGGGTTCTGGGCCGGGTTGGCGACCCACGTCGGTAGGGGCTGCTGGCCTGCGGGCGTCGGAGGGGGAAAGTGCTGGCCGGGCTCGGGACGGTCGTGCGTCGGGGAGCCGGGTGGGGATGCGGCCAGGCCGGAGACCGGATCCTGGTCGCCGTGGGCGGGAAACGTGGTCATGCGGGTCTCCAAACGGGAATGAGGTCGGCGGGAGATCGTCGTGGCACCCGGCCTACGGGCCGTCCTGGTGCCGCTGTCCTGGTGCCGCTTCGACCAGCTAGCGCCAGCCAGCTAGTTCTAGTAAATTACGTTTCGCAATATACGATCCGAGTATGCCGATGCTGCCTGGATCGGTCAACGGGGTCGCATCGACCGCGATCAGGGGGAGATGGGAAGGCTTGTCATGGCGACGAACGCGGTCCTTGCCCGCCGCCGGCTCGCGCAGGGCCTGCGCAGGTACCGCCAGCGTGCCGGGCTCACCATCGAGGACCTGGCTCGCGAGCTGGAGTGCTCCGGGGCGAAGGTCAGCCGAATGGAGACCGGCATCGCCGGCATCCGCCTACACGACGTGCCACCCATCGCCCGTGTCCTCGAGCTCGACGACGCCGAGCTCGCGGAGCTGACGGAGCTGACGCGGCGTGCGCGCGGCAAGGAGTGGTGGCACGAGTTCACCGATGTCGTGCCGCCCGACTCCGCTACCTTCTACGGTCTGGAGGACGGCGCGGCCAGCGTCCGGCTACACACGACGTCGCTGATTCCCGGCCTGCTGCAGACCGCCGACTACGCCCGCGCGCTGCTCGGGGCGGCACACGACGCCACCCGCGCAGTCTGGGAACGCCGGCTCGAGTTGCGACTGCGCCGCCAACGCATCCTCGATCGGGAAAACCCGCCTGCGCTGACAGTGCTCCTGGACGAGGCGGTGCTCCACCGGGAAATCGGCGGCCCGGACGTGACCGCCGGGCAGTGGCGGCACGTTCTGCACCGGGTCGAGACCGCCGGCGTGCGGGTCAGGGTCATCCCTTTCAGGGCGCCGGTCCACGAAGCCGAAGGCGTCACCTTCACGATCTTCGAGTTCGACCACGAGGACGTCACCTCCGTGGTCTACGCCGAGCAGCCGGTCCAGAACCTCTTCGTCGACGACCCCGAGGCCGTCGGCGTCTATGCGGCGGCGTTGGCCGCCGCCGAGAGCGCTGCGACGTCGATCGAGGACTCGCTGGCGATGATCGCAAAGCACGCAGGCGGCGGGCGGTGACCGCCACAGCGCCGCCACCGCCACGGTGGTTACCGGTCCGGCGGCGCGTCGAACTCGTCGTTGCGGACGCCACGCACGAACACCTCCCATTCCCGTGGGGAGAACCGAAGCACCGGCCCAGCCGGGTCCTTCGAGTCGCGGACGACGACTTCGCCTGGTGCGAACGCGACATC
This sequence comes from Protofrankia sp. Cas3, assembly GCF_963555955.1. Taxonomy (NCBI): domain Bacteria; kingdom Bacillati; phylum Actinomycetota; class Actinomycetes; order Frankiales; family Frankiaceae; genus Protofrankia; species Protofrankia sp. Cas3. The sequence continues at coordinate 1,695 of NZ_CAUVXP010000188.1, read as the reverse complement.
GACACAGGTCATCTCCGCGCCGCGGGAGAAGCTGCTGCGCCGCCAGGCCGGCGCCGACGACGCTGGGCGGCCGGCCGTCCCGACGGCGGCGTCGGCCAGAATGCTGATCGCAGGGTTGATCGACATGTTCTTCCTTCGGTGTGCGCGGGGCCGATGGGACGCCGAGCTCCGGGACCGGCCGTCCCGCCCCCCGTTGGCGGGACGGCCGGTCCGAAGAGAGCCATCAGCGCGCCGCGGCGTCGGACGGATCGACGGTGCTCTGGCTGGCTGGTGGCACGTCGAGCACACCGCAGTTCGCCGGGATCGCCCAGACTGTGCCGCCCAAGCCGGTCTGGGCCTGTGCCCGCACAGGGCCGACCACCCTGTGCCGGCACAGCCTCGTTACCGGCGCATACCGCCCCTACGCTCAGCCCACCGGGCCGGACATCCCACGCTCGCGCGGTTGCCCGGAAGGGGGCCGCTATCGTCACGTCTCGCGTCAAATGATCCGCGTCGATCCTCGTTCGCCACAGCCCGCGCACAGCAGGCGGCGTCCGGCTGGCTCGGCGTCACCCTCGGCGCCCTGGCGGCGCCGTTCACCAACCGCATGACCAGCACATCCCTGGGGGGAACGCATGACCGAAACCGGAGTCGAGCCGGCCGCGCACTGGGTCGGCCCAACCACGCGGCCGGACACCTACGTACTGAAGGAGATGATCGGGCGGGGCAGCGAAGGCGAGGTGTGGCGAGCGGAGCTGCCCCTTTCCACCGAGGGACGCGCCACGGTCGCGGTCAAGACCATGTTCCGGCCGCCGGGCGATGATGCCTGGGAGAAGCAAAGCCGGCTGCTGACCACTCTCAGCCACCCCGGTCTGGTCCGCGTCACGACCATGTTCATCGGGCCGTCCTGGCACCTTGCCGGCGCGGCCAACCCGAACACCCGCGTGGGTTACGTCGTCATGGACTTCGTCGCGGGCATGACGCTGCGCGAATGGTCCGACGAGAACCCCGACGCCCGGGTCAGCGAGCGGATCCGCAAACTGCGCACCGTCGCCGCCGCGCTCGACCACATGCACTCCGGCGGCCAGACCGTCCAGGGAGTGGCACACGGCGACGTGAAGCCGTCGAACATCGTGGTCCGCGACGACGGCGTCGCCGTCCTGGTCGACCTGGGCCTGGCCCGGCTCACCGACGGGACCGGGATCGTCGGCCGCACCGCGCCCTATGCCGCGCCCGAGCTGCGGGTGGTCGACCCGATCCCGACACCGGAGGCGGACAGGTTCGCCTTCGTGGTGACCATGGCCGAGGTCCTGCTCGGCCACCTGGTACCCCGGGTCGAGGGACTGGGCTGGGTCGACGTGGCCGCGCTCGAGGAGGAGCTGAACCGCAACCCGCTCACCGCGAACCGGCCGGCGCTTGTCAAACACATTCTGGACGCGTTGGCCGCCGACCCGCCCGGGGAGCGCTGCCGTCCCACCGCCGTCGGGCTCACCGCGACCGGGGATGCCGCGGTGAACGGCGCCGTGCCGGTTACCCGATCCGACTGGCTCTCCGTCTGGCTCGACTCCGCCACCGAGACGCTTTCCCACATCACCAGCACGGCCGGTTCGGCTGACGAAACCGCGCTCTCGTCGCCGCGCGGCGTCCCGGCCGGCGGCTGGACGGCGCCCGCGCAGACCGGGACGGGCCCGGGTGGCGGGGCGCCGGCGCGTCCCG
>NZ_CAUVXP010000187.1:0-9958 GCF_963555955.1 Protofrankia sp. Cas3 | reverse complement strand
CCGAGGACGCCGCGAGGCCGGTCGCAGAAATCCCGGCAGGTGTGCGCCTGACCGATCACCCGCTGCTGGACGCGGTGGTGGACGTCGCCGGCGTGGCCGGGCAGGCGTTCGTCTCCCGGTTGTCGGTGGCTCGGCAGCCCTGGCTCGCTGATCACGTCGTGGCCGGTTCCGTCGTGGTGCCGGGAGTGACACTGGTCGAGCTCGCCCTGCGCGCGGGCGAGGAACTCGGCTGCGAGGAACTCGCCGAGCTGGTCATCGAGGCACCGATCGTGCTGCCCCCCGAGGGCGAGGTGCAGGTCCAACTGGTGGCCGGTGAGCTCGATGGGACCGGTCGACGGGAGATCACCGTGTACGGCCGGGCGAACGACACGACGGTGTGGGCCCGGCACGCGACCGGCTTTCTCGGCTTGGGTACGAGCTGTTCGGCGTTCGACGGACGGCCGTGGCCACCCGAGGATGCCGCCCCCCTGGATGTCAGCACTCTCTACGACGGCGACACGGGTTCGTTCGCCTTCGGCCCGGCATTCCGTGGCCTGCAGGCGGCCTGGACCCGCGGTGAGGAGGTCTTCGCGGAAGTGGTCGCTCCGCCGGAAATAGGCGACGCGGCACGGTATGGCCTGCATCCGGCGGTCATGGACGCCGCCATGCATCCCTACGCGCTGTTGGACCTGTCTGTGAAGGCTGGTCTGCCCTTGGCATGGACCGGAGTCACCCGGCAGGCGCGGGGTGCGTCACGCCTGCGGGTACGGATGACTCCGACCGGGCCCGACCGCGCGGCGGTGGCGATCGCCGACGACCGGGGCGCCCCGGTGATGACCGTCGGCTCGCTGGTCGTGCGGCCGTTCTCCGCCGGGCAGCTCGGCATCCCGCCGACTGCGCTGCGCGACTCGCTGTACGAACTTGTCTGGGCGAGGGTGCCCAACGCGGACCAAGCGCGGCCCGCGTCCATCGCGGTAGTGGGCGATCCGGTGGCGACTCCCGGCGCCGCGCGCGTGGTGGCCGGTCTGGCCGAGCTCCCCGAGGACCAGACGCCGGAGCTGATCGTCGTCGCCGCACCCAGCGGGTCCGCCGTGGATGGGGGACCGGGCGTGGCGGCGCCGCTCTCGGCACAGTCCCTCGTGGCGACCTGCCGCATGCTGGAGCTGGTCCAGGAGTTTCTGGCCGCACCGCGGTGGGCCTCGTCCCGCCTCGTCGTTCTGACCCGGGGTGCGGTCGCCGTGGCTCCCGGCGAGGCATCGGTCGATCCGGCTGCTGCCGCGGTGTGGGGTTTGCTGAGGTCGGTACAGTCCGAACAGCCCGGCCGGGTCGTGCTGATCGACCACGACCTTGAAGAGGTGTCCCCGGCGATGCTTGCCCGGGTGATCCCCAGTGACCGAACGCAGTGGGCAATCCGTGCGGGGGAGGTCCTGGCGCCCCGCCTGAGCAGGCTGACGCAAGCGGATTCTGCTGCCACGAAGCCCTGGAACCCCGAGGGCACTGTACTGATCACTGGCGGCACGGGAACGCTGGGCGGGTTGATGGCCCGGCACGTCGTGTCCGAGTACGGAGTCCGGCATGTGCTTCTGGTCTCCCGGGGTGGCCGGCAGGCCGCCGGTGCCGCCGAGCTCGAAACGGATCTGGCCGCTCTCGGTGCCACGGTCACGATCAGGGCCTGCGACGTCGCGGACCGGAAGGAGCTGGCCCGGGTACTGGCGGAGATTCCGCCCGCTCATCCGTTGACCGCCGTGGTCCATACGGCCGGGGTAGTCGACGATGGCGTCATCGAGGCGTTGACGCCCGAGCGGGTGGAGGCGGTGTTCCGGCCGAAAGTCGATGCCGCGTGTCACCTGCATGACCTCACGCGGGAGGAGGACCTGGCCGCTTTCGTGCTGTTCTCCTCGGCTTCCGGTCTCTTCGGCGGCGCGGGGCAGGGGAACTACTCGGCAGCCAACGCGTTCTTGGACGGCCTGGCACACCGGCGCAGGGCCGAAGGGCTGCCCGCGCTGTCGGTGGCCTGGGGGCTGTGGGCGCCGACCAGCGGCATCACCGCCCATCTCACCGACGACGATCTGCGGCGCATCCATAACCGTGGCATGCTCGCGCTCCCAGCGCAGGACGCGTTGAGCCTGTTCGACGCCGCCTGCGGCACCGGCCGGGCCACAGCGCTCGCGGTGAACCTGGACCTGCCGGCTCTGCGTGAGCGAACGGGTGACGGCTCGATCCATCCGCTGCTGCGCGACCTCGTCGGAGCGGTACCCCGCGTGGAACCGCCCGTCGCGTCCTGGCCCGACCGGTTGGGCGAGCTGTCGGCCACAGAACAGTTGACCACGCTCGTCGATCTGGTGCGCGCTGAAACCGCCGAAGTACTCGGCCACTCGTCGCCTGCCGGAATCGACGAAGACCAGGCATTTTGGGACATCGGGTTCGATTCGCTGACCGCGCTCGAACTGCGGACCCGGCTGACCGCCGTGACCGGAACCCCCCTACCGCCAACCCTGGTCTTCGACCTGATCACCCCGGTCGCCGTGGCGGAGTTCCTGCGGACAGAACTCCTCCCAGCCGGGGCCGAATACGAAACCGGAGTGTGACACCGCGATGTTCGACGTCGAAAAGTACCTGTCCCGACTCGGCTACTCGGGCCCGGCGGAGCCCACCGCAGCGGTACTGCGCGCACTGCACAAGAGCCATTTAATGACAATTCCCTATGACATCGGGCGAATGCCCCTTGTGGAATCCCCCTCCCATAATCTAGCCCGAATCGACCTCGACCAGCGCTTCGAGGACATCGTCATCGGTGGCCGGGGTGCCTACTGTTTCGCCCTCAACGGCCTGTTCCGCGCCCTGCTCACCGAACTCGGGTTTGACGTACTGCGCATCTCGGCGACTGTGAACCTTGGCGCGACCTACAGCCCCGACCGCTTGCACCTGTTCACCGGCGTCCGGCTGGACGGGGAGAACTTCCTCGCCGACGTCGGATATTCCGGGCCTTCGTTCCTCGAACCCATTCGCCTGGTCGAGGAGGTGCAGGAGCAGTACGGCTGCTCTTTCCAGCTGTCTGCGGACGAGGCCCAGTGGACACTGCGGCGGAAGGCGCGAAACGGAACCTGGCGCGATCTCTACAGGTTCGTCTTCCAGGACCGAGATATACAATACTGGGACGGGTTTTCGAGTGTTCTCTCGGCCTTTGCCAGCGAGTCGGATGCGGCTGGAACGGAAATCTACTGCCGGGCCACCGAAAACGGGCACCGCTCGCTGATCGGGAAGCGGTATATCGAGATCGTCGACGGCGTGGAGACTATGCGCGCGCTGGTGCAGCCAGCCGAATACCGGGCGGTGCTGGAGTCCGTGCTCGGCGGTCGGCCGGACCACGGAACCCCGCCCGAATGACCTGTTCCTCCCGCCGATTCCCCCGGTTCATTCCCCCCCCGGTTCAATCCATCCGGTTCAAACGCTGCACCGAGGTATGACGCGACGGCGACGAGGCGCTGTCGAAGCGGACCGCTGTTCCCGCGCCCCGTCGCCCCTACCACCCACGTGTCCATAACACCGTCGTCCGTCGCCTGCCTTACCGCTCATCCGTTCCCCGTATGCCGACGCACCGATTGGAGCATGTTCCATGAGAAAGACATCCCAGGCCACTGCCGTGATGGACAACGCGCTTTCCTTGGAGGCGAGCAAAAAGGTCATCGCCGGTGGTGGCAGCAGCAACATGCGCAACTTCGGCATAATCACCCCCCTCGTGCTCGACCGCGCCTCGGGCAGTCGCATCTGGGACGTGGAAGGCAATGACCTCATAGATGTCAACATGGGGTACGGGCCTCATCTGCTCGGCTACGCCGATCCCGACATCATGGGGGCGGTCGCCGCACAGCTGTCGTTGGGCGCTGTCACCGGCATCCCCCACCGGCTCGACCACCAGGCCGGGGAACTCGTCGCTGCCATCGTCCCGTCGATCGATCAGGTACGATTCGCCAACTCCGGTACAGAGGCCATCACTTCGGCGCTGCGGCTGGCGCGATTCGTCACCGGCCGCACTCTCGTGATCACGTTTGATGGTCATTACCATGGCTGGAGTGAGACCGTTCTACGCAAGGCCGCGATCACTAACGACGGCCAGAACACACAAGAGACACTTCCGGGCGCCCCCGGCATGATCCCCGAAGCTCTGGCCCACACTCTCCAGCTGCCCTGGAACGATCCCACGGCGCTGGAGCGCGCCTTTGCCGAGCACGGCGACCGCGTTGCTGCCGTCATCCTCGAACCCGTCTGTGCCAACGCGGGGGTGGTGCCCCCGGCGCCGGGATTCCTCGCACACGTGGCCGGCCTGACACGCCGGAACGGGGCTGTTCTCGTCTTCGACGAGGTGATCACCGGATTCCGCGTCGATCTCGGGGGTGCACAGCGCAAGTACGGCATCCAGCCAGACCTGACCATCCTGTCCAAGGTTCTCGGCGGGGGGTTCCCCGTGGCCGCCTTCGGCGGGGGCAGGGACATCATGGCTCCGCTCGCTCGCAACGAGGCCTTCCATGCGGGTGTTTACGCCGGTAACCACGCCGCGATCAGTGCGGTGGTGGCCACTCTCGGCAAACTCCAGGCCGACCCGTTGCTGTACGACCGGCTTGAGGACGAGTGCGCGGACTTCGAGAATGCCCTGAGGTTGGCTTTCGCGGAAGCCGGGCGTCATGTTCGCATCGCACGCGTCGGATCTGTGATGTCCGTCGCGCTGCTGACTGAAGCCCCCGGGACGGACGCCGAGTGTCACGCCTTGGTCAGCCGGACGGACTTCGCGGCGCACCGTCGGCTGCAAACTCTGTGCCAGGACGCGGGCGTCTACTTCCACCCCAACCCGCTGGAGCCCTGGTTCCTCAGTACGGCCCACACCCGGGCCGATCTCGCTCACGTCGTAGACGTGATCAGCCGGTCGCTGGCCGAGCCACCGACTTGACGTTCTCCCGCCTAAAGGCGGGAGATTCCACGGGTCGCCCCGTGGGTTTCCGGCTTCGTCGCTGACTGCCCGCCCGGAGTTCTTCATTGAGGTCTTACACCAGCTCCACAGGCCGACACCGTCCGTCCGACGGCCAGAAGGTTTTTCGCGGCGTTCACGTCGCGATCGTGGGTTGTGCCGCAGTCGCACGTCCAGGTGCACACGTGCAGCGGCATCGCCCGGGCGAGAGTGCCGCAGTTCGAGCACAGCTTGGAGGAGGGGAAGAAGTGGTCGACCGCAATCACTTCCCACCCGTACCAGGCGGCCTTGTACTCCAGCATGCTCCGGAACTCGCTCCATGCCGCGTCGCTGATGGCGCGGGCCAGGCTCCGGTTCTTGACCATGTTACGCACGGTCAGGTCCTCGATCACGAGCGTTTGGTTCTCACGCACGAGACGAGTAGTCAGCTTGTGCAGCATGTCACGCTTGCGGTCGGCGATCCGGACGTGGATCTTGGCGACCTTGTGCCGGGCCTTGGCCCGGTTCGCGCCGTCGCCCTTGGCCTTCCGCGACAACTCCCGCTGGGCACGGGCGAGCCTGGCCCGGTCCCGGCGTTCACACCAACCAGTGACCGCCTGCGGGCCGTGGGTCGTGGACGCTGTTTCGCCGTGACGACGAAACGGCTCCCCGTGCCCTGCTCCGCAGGAGTCCGTTTCCTCTCCGCCGTAAACGACGGAGTATCCACGGAGGAATCCTGATGACCCCTCACCCTGCTCTGCCCACCCTGCGCCCGCTGCTCGACCCGTCGCCCGAGTACGCCAAGTGGCGTGCCGAGGGGCCGATCCGGCGGGTGACGGTCTGGGGCGACAACAGCCCCTGGCTGGTCACCCGGCACGAGGACGCCCGCGCAGTCCTCGCCGACCCGCGTTTCAGCGCAGACACGACCCGCGACGGCTTCCCCGGCATCCGGCCGCAGTCGCTGCCGCCTGCGCCGGGCGAGTTCTTCATGATGGACCCGCCCGACCACACCCGTCTGCGTCGCGTCCTGATGCCCGACTTCACCCTCCGTCGCATCGAGCAGCTGAGGCCTGCCATCGCCCGGAACTGCGGCGAGCTGCTCGACACGATGACGGCGGACGGGGGCACGAGCGCCGACCTGGTCGAGTCGTACGCCCTGCCGCTGCCGTCTCTCGTCATCTGCGAGCTGCTCGGGGTGCCGTACGAGGACCACGACTTCTTCCAGCATCAGGCGAGGTCGATAATCAGTGCCGCCTCCGGGCCGGAGGAGATGATGGCCGCCCGCACGGCCCTCTTCACGTACCTGGGTGAACTGCTCGCGTGGCGGACCCGGGAGCCCGCTGACGATCTCGTCTCGCGTCTCGCGCGGGACCGGGTGGCGACCGGCGAGGTGAGCGCGCCCGAGGCCGTCGGCATCGCCTCGACGCTGCTGGTCGCGGGTTACGAGACGACCGCGAACATGTTCCCGCTCGCGGTCGTGGCCCTGCTGCGCCACCCCGAACAGCTCGCCGCCCTGCGCGCGGACCCCGGCCTGTGGCCCGGGGCGGTGGAGGAGTTACTGCGTCACCTGACCGTCTCGCCGGATCTGCGGCGGATCGCCACCGAGGACGCGGAGATTGCGGGCGTCCACATCCGCGCGGGCGAGGGCGTGATCGTGGCGGTCCAGGCCGCCAACCGCGACCCGGCCGCCTTCGCCGACCCCGACGCCCTGGACGTCGGCCGCAGCACCACCGGCCATCTGGCCTTCGGTCACGGACTGCACCAGTGCATCGGCCAGTCCTTCGCCCGCGCGGAACTCCAGATCGGCCTGCCCGCCCTCTTCGACCGCCTGCCGGGGCTGCGCCTGACCACACCGCCGGAGGACTTGGCGCTGACGATGAGCATAGTCCATGGGGTGCGATCGCTGCCGGTGAGCTGGTAGGGCGGGGCGGCTGTCCCAGCGGCCGACGGTCCTTGCCGACCACATGACAGGTCGGCAAGGACCGTCGGCTGATATGAGGAGAAGCGCGCAGCGCTTACCAAACTGAGTGACCGGCTGGGATGATGTCCCATGTGGCAGTAAACGAGAACGGCCGTGGGGTTCCACGGCCGTTGCCATATCTACTGCCATATAACGATCTTCAAACGAGCCAAGGGAGATCATCTTTATGATGAAACCGCAGATCAGCGATGGTGGGCAGGGGCGGGGTCGAACCGCCGACCTTCCGCTTTTCAGGCGGACGCTCGTACCGACTGAGCTACCTGCCCCGGTGCAACCATCCTGCCAAACACGGCCCAACCAGGTCGCTCCAACCGGCGAAATCAACATCATGCTGACATCAACCGGTGGTGCGAGCGCGGTCCTGACGGGATTCGAACCCGCGACCTCCGCCTTGACAGGGCGGCGTGAACTCCAGGCTTCACCACAGGACCATGCTGTGTGCTGTTCAATTGTATCACGATCTCGCTTGCGATGTTGTGCCTCTGTACGACCCTGCACCTGTGAGGCAGGGCATCCCATCCCTCAGACCCACCACCGCGCCTGGCTGGCGGGGGCTTCGCTCAGGAGTGCAACAGCAGCATACAGGATGGCGGGGCGGTCCGGGGTGGGTGGGCCTGACCGCACCTGCGCGCGGGCGGGGCACGCACGTCGCTGTGTCGTCGTCGGTCGACACCCACCACCTCCGGTGCCTCCCTCCTCGCACCTCGCGATCTACCCGCCCCGGCTCCGCTCCTTGATCCACACCCCTATTGCCCGGCTGTCCTACTCCGACCCTTTCCGGTCCCCACCGGTTGCCTACCCGGCTGGCGTCCCGCTAGAGCTGTCGGTGCCCGAGCCGTGACGACCATGCGGCATGTTGAGCGCTTCGTCGCCGGAGTGCAGCTTGTCGATCGTGGCTTTGCCGTTGACGGTGGTGGTGTTGAAGGTGACAGAATCGCCAACCTTCAGGTCGCTCAGTTGCGCTTCACCGTTCTTGTCGATGTCGCTGTCGCTGGTGACCGCGTATTCGGTCGTGCTGCTACTGGTCTTGATGGTTACCGATGCCGACCCGACCGCGGTCACGGTACCGGTCTGATCGAGGGCGCCACCGTGCCCGAAACCATGACCGTCGCCGTCGTTGTCCGGGGTGGTCTGGGTCGTCCCGGCTGATCCGCCCGGGCTCGGGCTCGGGGACGCCGCGGTGGCGCTGAGGGTGCCGCCCAGAATCGCTCCGGCCAGCACGCCGGCGCCGAGCAGCCCCGCCGCCTTGCCGAACCGACGTCGCTGCGGGGCCTGGTTCGTCGGGGATTCCGAGGACGGTGGGGATGGCGGTGTCGCCGCATCCCAGCCATGCCAGCCAGGCTGATCCGTCATGTCGTGCCTCCTCCTGTACCGCCACCGTGGCGGTACCTACTCAGCGTGGTAGGTCGGGCTGGGCACTACCTGACATCCGATTAGGAGAAGTTTAAGAGGTTGATGAAGGTCCGCTGAAACGTCTTTTCGTGTCCTGTTTACCTGAGAATCCTGCCCCGGTCGCTGTAGAGGTCTAGCAATGCGGAGGCACCCGGTGTGGCACCGGTTGCATAAGGAGGAACTGTGTCCCGCATTTTCCCGCGGTCGGCCGCCGCCGTTACGACCGGATTACTGGCCGCTGCCGTTATCGGTGGGGTGGCAGCCGCCGGCCCGGCTACTGCCACCGACAATCGTCACGGCCACGGGTCGACCCGACATGTGCTGTTGCTGTCCGTGGACGGCCTGCACCAGGCCGATCTGGAATGGTATGTCGCTCAGTATCCGGATTCAGCCCTTGCCCGCCTGGTCCACCGGGGTACCGAGTTCACCCGGGCGCAGACACCGGTGCCGTCGGACTCGTTCCCGGGTCTGATCGCGCAGGTGACCGGTGGGAACCCGGCCACGACCGGGATCTACTACGACGACACCTACAACTCGCAGCTGCTGCCGGCGGGAACGACATCCTGCGCGGGTGTCAAGGCCGGTACCGAGGTCAACTACACCGAGGGCCTCGACCGCGACCCGACCTCGATCGACGCCGGTGCGCACCTGCCGGGCCTGCCCGGCGGCATCCTCGCGCTGACCGCGACACCGCAGACGCTGATCAACCCGGCCCTGCTGCCGGTGGACCCGACCACCTGCATGCCGGTCTACCCGCATTCCTACCTCAAGGTGAACACCGTCTTCGAGGTGGCGCGGGCCGCCGGGCTGCGCACCGCATGGTCGGACAAGCACCCCGCATACGAGATCGTCAACGGGCCGTCCGGTACCGGCGTCCAGGACCTGTTCACCCCGGAGATCAACAGTACCGCGATCGGCTTCGCTTCCGGTGACTGGACCAAGGACAACGCCGCGACACAGCAGTACGACAGCTACAAGCTGCAGGCGGTCCTCAACGAGATCGACGGCTACGACCACAGCCGGACGACGAAGGTTGGTACGCCGGCCATCTTCGGGATGAACTTCCAGACCGTCTCCACCGCCGAGAAGCTGCCCCGCTCGGATGGTCTGACCGGCGGATACCTGCCCGGCGGCGTCACCCCCGGTCCGCTGCTCGCCCGCGCGCTGGGCTATGTCGACGCGAGCGTCGCCACGATCGTGGAGGAGATCCAGCGCCGCGGCCTGACCGGCAGCACCACGGTCATCCTGTCCGCGAAGCACGGCCAGTCGCCCACCGACCCGGCCGATCTCACCCGCGTCGCCGACGGACCGATCATCGACGGGTTGAACGCGGCATGGGCTGCGGGGCATCCCGGTGCGGCCCCGCTGGTGGCCTTCGCGGTCGATGACGACGTCCTGCAGTTCTGGCTCAGCGACACCTCGGCGGCGGCGACCGCGTTCGCCCGTACCTTCCTGCTCACCCACCCGGCGGCGGGCAAGGCGATCGACGGCACGCCCACCACGTTGGCCGCCTCGGGCCTCACGGCCGTCTACGCGGGGGACGGGGCAGCCGCGTTCTTCGGCACCCGTCCCGGTGACCCGCGCCATCCCGATGTCGTGGGTGTCGTGACGCACGGCGTCGTGTTCACCGGCGGCACCGGCAAGATCGCCGAACATGGCGGGTC
>NZ_CAUVXP010000186.1:0-9959 GCF_963555955.1 Protofrankia sp. Cas3 | reverse complement strand
CTTCGACCTGCTGCTCGCCGAGTTCGCCGACTTCTGGCGTGAGCACTCCGACGTGCTGACCCGCGGAATCGTCTACCACGAGGTCGCCCCCCAGCTGGTGTTCATGGCTTTCCTGCAACGCGTCGTCAACGGAGGCTGCGAAGTTCCGGGATACAGCGTGGAGCGGGAATACGGCGTCGGCCGCGGGCGCATCGACTTGTTCGTCCGCTGGCCTTACCAGAACCCGGACGGGAAACGGGCCGTGCAACGGGAGGGCATCGAGTTGAAGGTGTGGCGGGCCGGCGAACCCGACCCGCTGGCCAAGGGGCTGACCCAGTTGGATGGCTACCTTGACCGGCTCGGCCTCGACCGCGGTGTCCTGGTGGTGTTCGACCGCCGACCCGAGGTCGCGCCTATCGCCGACCGCACGAGGTTTGAGCAGGCGAGCAGCCCGTCCGGTCGCCCGGTCACCGTCCTGCGCGCCTGAGCAGTAACGTTGCGGAGCGCACGACCAGCGGCGTCGATCATTCCCGCAACCCCGCTTCTTGCTGCACGCTTCTTGTCAACCGCGCCCGAACGTTTCAGTCGGGCGGTCCCATGAGCTGGGCGCTGAAATATTGGAGTGCGCCAGCCTGGCCGACTGCCGCGTAGTGAATCTTTTATCCGAGGTTCGGTCCACGTGGTTTCTGGCCGCGACCTGGGCCATTTCCTGCTTCCTTCGGATCGGTCAAAGGCGACAGATTCTACAGCTCTACAAGATCAACCATGCTGCTCACCCTCACCGGCTGGTCGTGCCGGGCGTACATGGCCACGACTGGATGGCTACTGCGCCGCGGTGGGGCCGACCGGACACACCCGATCGGGTCGCCCTCTACGCGCTTGCCGTGTGTTCCGATACAGGTTGATGCTGGGGCGTGCGCACGGCTGAGGTGGTCGAGTGGCAGGGGTGGATAGCCAGGCGTTGCGGTACTTTGCTGGATGCCCTACATGCCGACGACATCGAGGGGAGTTGGGGAGGGACACCGCTGATGAGGTTGACGATTCTGCACGTCCCGGACTGCCCGAACGTTGCGACGCTCCAGGACCGGATCGGTCGCCTGATAACCGCCGAGGATGTTGTCACCCTCCGTGTGGTCGACAGTGCGGATCTGGCGGCGGAGGTGGGCATGACTGGCTCACCGACCCTGCTCGTCGACGGCGTCGATCCGTTTGCTGAGCCGGGCCGCTCGGCAAGCCTGTCGTGTCGGCTTTACCGTGACGCGGCTGGCCGCCTGGCCGGGTCACCGTCGCTGGCCCAGCTTCGCCACGCGCTTGATCCGCTGGCCGCTATCGACCGCGACGAACCTTAACCTGTTCGCGTTGCCGGCGGCGTCACCGTCGCCGCCGGCGCAGTCATCGCAATGCGACGGTGCCGCGCTGACCGGACAGGCACAAATGACGAGGTGATCTACGGCAGGCGCCGGCCCAACCAGCGCAACGGCCGGCCGATGACCGGGTGTTGATGCCACCGCCACCGGATGACCAGACACCGGCCAGCCCGCAGCCCATCACGCAGCCGGGAGGCCGGCGAGGGGCGCAGCGCGTCCTCCCGGCTGCGGGCCTGCTGATGCAGGAAGTGCGCGCACGACAGGCAGACCCCGACCTCGGGATGGTTCCCGAGCCGGACCAGGTCAGGCTCCTGGTAGGTGCCACCGCAGCACCAGCACGTCAGCGGCTCGGCGGCGTCTGACTCGGTCGTGGTCGCAGCTGTCGTCACGGATGCCCTTCCCTTCGGCCGATCAGGTCGCCGAGTAGATCTTCGCTGAGCCGGTCCACGTCGATTCCCTGCCCGGTCAGCAGCAGCCGGACTGGATGGGCCGTGCCGACACGCAGGCCCACGCGGCTGGCGTCGCGGCGTCCACGGCGGCCGAGCCCGGAGCCGAACGGGTCACGCGCGACGCGCAGGACACCATAAAGCAGGTGCTCGGGGCGGATCTCGGTTTCGCCGCGTGTGCCTGCGGTGGTGCAGGCTATGAGCTGCGCTCGCTTGATCAGATATAGCGGTCCGCACAGCGGGTTGTGCTGGGATCGTCCGCGCCACCAGGGCCGCAGGCGTACCCGTCGGGCCGCGTCGTGCACCGCCAACGTGCCGAAGGTCGCCTCCAGCTGGCGGCGCATCCGGGCCACGTCCACGCCGAACTCCCGCAGCAGGGCGGTGTCGTCCCGGGCGAGTGGCCCGGATTCGGCCACGATCCGCGCGATCTCCGCCCGCGCGGTCGGCAGGTCCAGTCCCCGCTCGTTCAGCATCACCGCGGCCGGGTTCGCGGCGTGCGCGAGCACCCCGAGCAGCAGATGCTCGTCGCCGAGATAGGGATGACCGAGGCGATCCCGTTCCACCTCCGCCAACCGCCTGATCTCTAGGCCAGCGGCCGAAGGCCGCCGCGCCATCCGGGCCATCAGTCCCGCCCCCGCAGTCGTCCGGCGTGTTTGTAGTGCATCGCCTGCTTGGTCACTCCCAGGACGCGGGCAATGTCGCGCCAGGACCAGCCCTGGGCGCGGGCGTTGTCGACCTGCAACTCCTCCAGCACCTCCACCAGACCCCGCAGCGCCGCCACGGCGGCCAGACCGGTCGCCGGATCGGGATCGCCCGCTGCCTCCACCATCTGACTGCCCCGCGCCCCCGCCTCACTCATGTCGTCAAAATAGATTGACGACATGAGGTCGTCAATCGTTCTTGACGACTCGTGGCTCGGGTTGGCTGTGCCGATCAAGGTCTCCAACGGCTGACCAGCACCTCGCCGCTCGCCGTCCTCCTGTCGTATCTCTGCGAGCCGCTGGCCAGCGAGATCGTGCACCGGGCGCATCGCGCCGGGCTGGCCGGCGCGAGCGTGTTCCGGGGCGTGGAGGGGTTCGGCGCCTCCTCGATCGTGCACACCACCCGGCTGCTGTCCCTGAGCGCGGACCTCGCCGGTGGCGGTCGTTGTCGACGACGCCCAACGCCGCTGTTCCTGCTCGAACCTGGCCGGCCGGGCCGTGGAGTAGTCGACGATCGTGATCGTGCGGTGTTCGACGCCGCCGATGAGCTCCGGCCGGGCACGGCAACCGGGTGCCCTCGGTGAGGCGGGCGAGCGCCCGCCGCGGAAGCTGGGAGAACCTCGCGACTGAAAACCAGCATCCACTCAACGGGCGCCGTGGCGCCTGACGTAGGTGTCCACGCCCCACCGGGCGCCTACCGTCGCCGGGAACGGTTCCACGCGGACTACCGCGCCGTCATCGGGAGCGTCGACCAACACCGCCTGCTCTACCTGCTCACCGAGGTAGACGCACCTGCCCCCACGGGTCCCGCCAGCGAGGTGCTGCCGGGAACGGTTCGCCGGCACCCGGCTCATGGCTTGGGACGCTCCTTGATCCCGGCGCTGAGGAGTCGGATCATTTCCGTGATGCGTTGAGCTCGTTGCTCGGGGCGGCGCTTGGTCGCGTCGATCCAACGCAGGTACGCCTTGCGGTAGAACTGGGCCAGCGCGTCGAAGAACGCGCTGGCCTCGGGGTTGGCGTCCAATGCGGCGGCGACGTCCTCGGCGAGGTCGTCGCGCTGCGGTCCCTCGGGAGCGATCTCCACAGTGATGGAGTCACCGATCGCGAGGGCATGACAGTCGCGCAGCCATGCTGGCCCAAGGGTGAACCCGCGTTGGTTGCCGCGCGTCTCGATAACGGCGCGGATGCGCATCCCGTTGATGGTGCCGGTGATGTGGTGCCGTGGCTTCGGGGACCATACCCGGTCGGGATCGAACGGCACTGCCACGAAAGCCCGGCCGCGCTCGTGGGCGGCGAGGGCGGTGGTGAATCGCTGCGGCTGCACCAGCTGATCTTTCCATGAGGTGGCGGATTGGGCGGCGGTGGTGGTGGTCGCTGTAGGTGCGACATCCGTTCAACGGACGCCTGGCGCCGTGGCGCCTATGTAGGTGTCCGAGCCCCACCTGGCGCCCACCGTCGCCGGGAACGGTTCAACGCGGACGACAGAGCCTTCGTTGGGAGCGTCGACCATTATTGCCTGGTCTCCCTGCCGACCGACGTAGACCCCAACGTGGGTGATGTTGTTCGAAGCGGTCCCGAAGAACACAAGGTTCCCTGCTTCCAGCGGCGCCCCGGCTGGCAGCTTCGGGCCGGCGTCGTACTGGGCCTGGGCGGTGCGCGGTAGCTGGATGTCGGCTGCGGCGTAGGCGGCCTGGGCCAGACCGGAGCAGTCGAAGCCGGGGGTGCCGTTGCCGCCCCACACGTACGGCTTGCCGAGCCGCGCACAGGCAAATTCGACCGCGGCGTGGCCGGCGCTGCTACTGAACTGATCGATTCCGAACTGAAGCGATGACTGAAATGTAGGGCACGCTACTGAAGTGTTCGAGTTCGGTTGAGACTTCTCCAGAAGCCGCCCAGCGCCCAATCGACATAGTGACTTCCGTGATCCGAGTGGTGCATCGCATCGGCCGTGCGTCAGCTGCCCGTCACCCGGCCTGCCGCTTGTTGGGCGCCCGCATGCCTCAGCTCCCGCGGCAGCACCGGCCTGATCAGCGATGTCAGCTGCATCGACGGCCCGATGCCGAGTTCACGCTGGAGCAGGTCGACGTAGGAACGGTAGGTGCGCAGCGCCTCGTGCGCGTTCCCTTCGGCAAGATGGACGCGGATGAGCGTCCGGTGTGCGCTCTCCCGCAGCGGATCGGCGCGGATCGCCCCGTAGGCGGCATCCGTCGCCGCGCCGAACCGGCCGGCGTCCAACAGTCGGTCGGCGAGGGACTCCAGCGCATGCAGGGTGAGCTGGCGGAGCCGTTCCCGCTCGAAAACGACCCAGTCGTCATACCAGCCCGGCAGCAGCACCCCGAGCAGCGGCTGCGGGCGCAGCGGGTGTCCGTCGCACCGGTCGGCCGGTTCCAGTAGCCGCCGCGCATAGGCGATCGTCTCGTCGGTGTCCGTCCGTACCGCGGGACACAGGCCGAGATGGGTCGGCGTCGCGATGACGAGTGTCCGCTCGGCGCGTCGCAGCCGCCACAATGCCGTGCGCAGGCAGCCGTTGGCCTGCGCCTGGTTGGCCTCGGGCCACAGCGTTCCCGACACCTCGCAGCGGGCGACATCCCTGTCCCACAGCGCGAGCAGCGCGACCAGGCGCTGGGCGGCCAGCGGGACCGGTGCGCTGCGCTGGTTCACGCACAACCGGAACCCGTCGAGCAACCCGACGTGGACACCGGTCGTGGGAATCCCGAGATCGTCTGCTGAAACGGATGTCATGAGCGCTCTGCCCCCGGTCTCGGTCGTATCCCGCTGACGAGACCACACAAGGGCACCGCTGCGCTTCCGGGAAATCCCTAGGTTCGGCCGAGTCGGCACGCCCGGCCGAAGCGACCGGGAACCAGGGGAATTCCCCGACACATCCCGTCCGCGGGGCGGCAGAACCCGGAGAAAAGGGCTTGTGAACAGGGCGTTCTGTCAGCGGGTCGGGCAGGCGAGCCCGCTGCCCGACACCTGCTCCGCCTCGGGCGAGCGGACACGATTCGCGAGACCATCGCCATAAGTAACCGAAATTACTCCGAGTGAACGCAACAGCGCGTAATCGGCTTCACCGGCCGTGCCGCAGGCAGGCCCGATGCATCCGGCATCTCATGTGTGACAGTTTTGAAGCCATTGTTGAACGCCCCTTCCGAACGACCCCCCAATCGTTACACGGTGTTCAAATGAAATGGATTAAAGAGGTATCTCATCAGGCCCCGTGATCGACCGCTGTGATCGACCGTCGTCTGGATCGCCTATACTCGCCCTGCCTCAGCACATCGAGATGTGAAGGACCCGTATGTTCGCGGATTTCAAGGGTAAGAGCTTGGCTCGGCGGACGACTCGATCCGCATCATTGCTCTTCGTAGCGTTTTCACTACTTTCAGTAGCAGCCTGTCGAGCGCCCGCCGGAGAGCCACAGGCTGCTCCCAGCGGGGACCCGCAGTTGGTGTCATCGAGTTCCGGTGACCTGTCGACAGTGGTGAAGAGCCTCGACAATCAGACCTTTCCCGCCGGTTCAACGTTCTACGCGGGGATCGCGGGTGCGGATGACGGAGCAGACATCCGCTTCACGCTTGACAGCAAGCCCCTCACCACGGTGAATCCCGGCATCGTGAAGGTGACCGGCCTGGCCGACGGCAAGCATTCACTGATCGCGGATACGTATGAACCTGATGGGGACAAGACCCGGAGAACCCACCGGTTCCGGGCGAACTTCCAGCTGGGCGGGACGACAGCCGGCGTGCAGGCCGCGCTTTCGGCGTCCCCGGACCCGGATCAGCAGGACGGATCCCCACCGCCGCCGGTGGCACCCGCTCCCGCGCTGGATCCGGTCGCCCCGGGCACGGAGGTGAAGGTGGCCGACGTCGCAAGCCTGATAAACGCGCTCAACACCGCCCGGCCAGGGATGACGATCACCATGGCCGACGGTCGCTACTCGGGCAAGGACGCCAAGGACATCAACGCCAAGAGCAAGCCCAGCGGTACGCCGACGAGCCCGGGACGGTTCAACATCCGGGTCTCGGGTACCGAAGCCGCACCTATCACACTGCGAGGCTCTCGCAATGCTGTGCTCGACGGCGGTGGCGCCGGCGGTGGCTACGCCCTGAACCTGCTGGGAGCGGGCTACTGGAAGCTCCAGGGGTTCACCGTGACAGAGGCGACCAAGGGCGTGGTCCTCGACGGTTCCAGCCACGTGACGATCGACGGTCTGTACGTGCACGACATCGGGCAGGAAGGCATCCATCTGCGGGCGTTTTCCAGCTATGACGTGGTAACCAACTGCCTGGTGGAGAACACCGGAGTGAAGACCGCCAGCTTCGGCGAGGGCGTCTACCTGGGGTCGGCTGTCTCCAACTGGGGCCGCTATACAGGTGGCAAGCCGGACACCTCGAACTACAACCAGGTGATCGGGAACACCATCCGTCACACCGGCGCCGAGAACATCGACATCAAGGAAGGTACGACCGGAGGCGTGATCCAGAACAACTCCTTCGACGCGGTCGGTATGTCGGGGAGCTGGGCGGACTCCTGGATAGACGTGAAGGGCAACAATTATATGATCATCGGTAACAAGGGCACGGTGAGCGGGCCGTCGGCGCTCCAGGACGGCTTCCAGACCCATACGATCAACACCGACGGTGTGGCGGTGGGCTCCGGCGAAGGAAACGTCTTCACCGACAATGTCGCCGACCTCGGCGGAGCGTCCGGTGTCGGCTTCTGGGTTCAGAATCCGCGGACGTCGAACAACAAGATCAACTGCACATCCAACAAGGTGAGCGGAGGTACCGGTTTCGTGTCCAAGGACGTGACCTGCGTCAATTCATAATCCATGACGTGTTCGCCGCAACAGTGGCGGGTCCGGGTCACGACCACACACCGCCGGCCATGACCCGGACAAGGTGAAGATCGACGTCGAGGACGACGAGGTCGGCGGCCAGGCCCACGGCGATCGCTCCGCACGTGGCGGACAGGCCGAGCACGCGGGCCGGGTTCGTCGCCGCCGCGGCAGCTGCGACCTCGATCGGGATGCCGGCGTCGAGGACCGCCCGGCGCAGGGCGTCGTCCATCGTGAGTGTGCTGCCGGCAAGCACGCCCGAACGCGCCAACCGCGCCTGGCCGTCGCGCACCCGCACGGCCTGGCCGCCGAGGATGTAGTCACCGTCACCGGCGCCGGCCGCATCGATGGCATCGGTGACCAGAACGAGCCGATGCCGATCGCGCGCGACCATCCGGGTGATGGACGGGTGTACGTGCACACCGTCGTTGATCAGCTCGCAGGCGACGTCGACGTCGGCGCCGGCGCCGGCGTCGAGAGCGGCCCCGACCGGGCCCGGCGCTCGATGGTGCAGCGGCGGCATGGCGTTGAACAGGTGGGTGGTCAGGGTCGCGCCGGCTGCGAACGCGGCGACGGCCTGGTCGTAGGTGGCGTCGGTGTGCCCGATCGCGGCCACGATGCCGCCGTCCACGGCATCGGCGATGATCTCAGCGGCGCCGGGCAGTTCCGGTGCGACCGTGATGACGCGCAGCGTTCCCCGGGCCGCGCGGACCAGCCGGGCGAACACCGCCCGGTCCGGGTCGAGCAGATGCTCAGGGGCCTGCGCGCCACAGCGCGCGGGCGCGAGGAACGGCCCCTCCAGATGTGCCCCGAGCACGTGACCGTCGGCGCACGGACCCCGCTCGACCAGGTCGGCCACCCATGACAGCTGCTCGGCGAGGTCCTCGACAGCCGCGGTGACCAGCGACACGAGCGTGCCGGTGGTGCCGTGCGTGCGGTGGAACGCGACCGCCGCGGCCATCGCCGCCGCTGAGGTGGCGACGTCGTGACCGCCGCCGCCGTGCACATGCAGATCGATGAATCCCGGCAACAGCCAGGCGCCGTCGAGATCGGTGACGGACTGCCCGGCCGCCCTCGCGGGCACGCCGGTACCGACCGCGGCGATGCGGCCCCCCTCGACCTCGATCCACCCTGGATCCAGGACACCTTCGGGAGTCACCACCCTGACTCCGGCCAGTACACACTGTGGCACGCACATGGGCATCCTCCTGCGAGTCACACCGGCCACACCCCCGCCACCAACCGCCGGCTGGCCGGCTGCCCCGGGCCCCGGTCAAGGACGTCCGGTCGCATCCACGGTAGGGAAGACGACGGCGGGGCGGATAACGGACGCTCTAAGGTCATGGAACATGACCAGCGGACGACTGCCACCGGCCGAGTTCTACGCGACACTGCCGCGCGCGATCGCGGGGGCCGCAGGCCTCTTCCACGATCCCGACGGCCGGGTCCTGCTCGTCCAACCCTCGTACCGCACCGACACCTGGCTCATCCCCGGCGGCCACATGGACCCGGGCGAGTACCCGTGGGACACCGCACGGCGGGAAATCAAGGAAGAACTCGGCCTGGATGTCCGCCCCGGCCGGCTGGTGGCCGTCGACTGGGTACCGCCTCAGGACGACGGACGACCGGCGCTGGTCAACTTCATCTTCGACGGCGGGACGCTCACGGCCCACGACGCCGAACACCATCTGAACCTACAGGCCGACGAACTCACCGCCTGGCGGCTGTGCGCCCCCGACGAGTACGACCAGTTCCTCGCCCCGTACATGGCCCGGCGCATCCGCGCCTGTATGGACGCCCTGCACACCGGTCAGACGGTGTACCTCCAGCACGGACGGCCACCGCAGGCCCCGACCGACTGACCGCGCCGGGCGTCAGGGGTCAGTCCGCGGAAAGGTCGAGCGGGAGCGAGACCACCCCTCGGTGGATGAGGCTGGGCAGATAGGTGAGGGTGTCGGTGGCCAGGGACAGGCCGGGGGCCCGCGCGATGAGCGTGCGGATCGCGGTTTCCGCCTCCATCCGGGCCAGCGGCGCTCCCAGGCAGTAGTGCAGACCGAGGCTGAAGCCCAGATGGCGGCGAGGGGCCGAGGCGGCCGCGTACCGGGTGATGTCGAAACGGTCGGGATCGGTGAAGACGGCCGGGTCCCGGCCGGCGGAGGCCATCAGGACGATCACGCCGTCACCGCGGGCGAAGGTGTGCCCGGCCACGGTCGTCTCGGTGAGCGCGACCCGCATCGTGAACTGGGTGGGCGTGTCGTAGCGAAGCATCTCCTCGACGGCCGCAGGGGTGAGCTCCGGTCGTTCGCGCAGCAGAGCCAGCTGGTCGGGATTGCGCAGCAGAGCAATCATTCCGTTACCGATGAGGTTGATACTCGTCTCCATGCCCGCGACCAGCAGGAGCACGCAGATGCCCAGCACCTCGGCCGCGGTGAGGACCTCGCCCTGTTCCTCCACCCCGACGAGCATGCTCAGCAGGTCGTCGGTGGGGTGCGCCCGCCGCTGCCCGATCAGGGCGTGCAGGTAGGCGACGACCTCCTGGCCGGCTCTGCTCCGGTCTGCGACGTCGTGGGCTGACAACAGGTCGTCCGGGTCGGTGCCACGGGCGATCGCCAGCTCCCAGTTCCGC
>NZ_CAUVXP010000185.1:0-10004 GCF_963555955.1 Protofrankia sp. Cas3 | reverse complement strand
GCCGAGGACCCCTCGATAGACGTCCGGGTGCGTCCCCCCGGAGGATGCGCCGCTGACGGCTGTCTGCGCGGCCGGTGAACTGGTCGACGAACTGGAGCAGCCAGCGACGAGCGCCACCACGGCGAGTAGGCCGAATCCTGACATAGCGAAGCGACGGCGTAAGTGGATCACGTGGCAAGTTCCTCCGATGAGACCACCGTCACAGATGCGGTGGGTAGCGTTCATGATGGAAGCCGCGCTACACCTCGTCCACGCCATACTGGGTATGGTCTGTATAAGCCTCGTTTATGTGCTCCTGGTCGCTGGCCCGGAGGTCATCAGGCGGGAGCCGGCGTCGGTGAGCAGGGCGCGCAGCCAGATGTGGGCGGGGTCCCGCTCGTACATCGGGTGCCACCAGAGGGCCTCGGCGATGGCCACGGCGTCGAACGGGCACTCGAGCGCGCGGACGTCGCCCGCGGCGGTGAGCTTGCGGGCGAGCCTGCGCTGGACCAGCCCGACCCGGTCCGTGCCCGCGATGGCGAACGGCAGCGCGAGGAAGGAGTCGATGACGACCTGGACCCGTGGTTCGACGCCGAGCAGCTGCAACTGTCGCCCGGCGGGCGTGAATGCCGTGGGTCCGTGGTAGGTGAACACCCAGGACAGCTCGGCGAGGAGCTCCATGGTCAGGCTGTCGCCCACGCGCGTGTTCGCCGTGGCGATCAGACAGACCCAGTCGTCGGTGTAGAGCTCGGTGTAGGGCAGGTTCGACAGGAAGCCGTGCGGCAGCACGATTCCGTCGACCGTGCGGATCCGCTCGACCGCGTGGTCGATGTCGGCGGTGGTGTGCCGCTCGAAGCGCAGCACGACGCCGGGAGCCCGCGTGAAGCTCAGGTCCTGCAGGGCCTCGCTGAGGACGGCGGCGGCGTAGTCCGAGCACAGCAGGGTGAACTCGCGCCGTTCGGCGGTCGGGTCGAAGGCGGGGGCCGCCTCGAAGACGCGCCGGGCCCCGAGCATGGCCAGGCTGGTCCGTTCCTTGAGCTGCACGGCCAGTGGCGTCAGCTCGTAGTGGTTGCCGGCCCGGCGCAACAGGTCGTCGCCGAAGTGCCGGCGCAGTTTCGCCAGCGCCAGGCTGACCGCGGGCTGGCTGACCTGCAGGCGCTGCGAGGCGCGGGTGACGCTGGCCTCCTGGAGCAGGACGTCCAGCGTGCGCAGGAGGTTCAGGTCGACGTTCGGCAACTCCACCAGCCCAGCCTGGCATAAGCGACGCTGATGCGCATGGCCTGACCACGTCCTGTCCTGATGACGCTCTGGGGGCTTCAGGGGATGCTCCTCCACGCCCTGCCGGTGCCCTCTGATGGTCAGCCGTCGTCGAGTCCGCCGCCAGTGGTCTGACTGGTCGAGAAGGCGCGGCCGGCGCTCACCGCACCGCTATCGGGTTGACGGGGGAGCCGACCGCGCCGGTGACCGGCAGCGGGCCGGCGGTGAGGAAGAAGTCGTAGACACCGTCGGTGGCGCAGGCGGCGGCGAGCGGGTCGAGGTCCCACATCTCTCCGATGAACAGGCCAACGTGGGGGATCACGATCTGGTGCAGCGGTTGGAAGGCGTGGTCGAACTCGTTGGGGCGGACCTCGAAGCCCCAGGTGTCGGTGGCGATGGCCGCGATCTCGGTGCGGTGCAGCCAGTCGGCGGTGGTGAACGACAGTCCGGGTGCGGGTCCGCCGGCGTAGTCGCCCCAGCCGTCGCGGCGGGCGCGGGTGAGCTGGCCGGTGCGCACGAGCAGGAGGTCGCCTCGGCCGACGGTCGCCGTGGCGCCCTGGCGTTCGATGGTCCGTTCGAGGTGTTCGGTAGTGATCGCGAATCCGTCGGGCAGTTCCCCGTCGGCGTCGAGCGCGCGTCCCACGTCGAGGAGCACGCCGCGGCCGGCGATGACGTCGGCGACGGTCTCGATGCCGGTGACGTGGTCGCCGAGGCTGGTGACGACCTTGTCGGCGCGCCGGCCGTTCCAGGCCATGCCGTGGTCGAAGATGTGCCCGAGGCCGTCCCACTGGGTGGAGCACTGCAGTGGCATGGCGATCACGTCGTCGGCGCCGCCGATGCCGTGAGGGAAGCCCTGGTTGCCGTGGACCGCGTCGACGCCGGTGTCGAGCATGGTGTGGACGGGGTTGGTGCGTCGCCGCCAGCCCTTCTGCGGCCCGTCCATGTCGAAGCGCTGCGCGAGCGAGAACGACTCGCCGGTGCGGACGAGAGCCGCGGCGGCGCGGCGCTTGTCCGCGTCGAGGTGGTTCATCGTGCCGCGCACGTCGTCCGGGCCCCACCGGCCCCAGTTGGAGACGCGCTTGGCCGTCGCGGCGATGGCGCTCTCCGGGTCGGTCCGGTCGAGGTCCTCCGGGCTCATCGGCTGTTCCCGTCCAGTTCGGTGAAGGTCTCCCCGATCCAGTCGGCGATGAACGTGCCGACGTGGGGAAGGTGGTCGAGCCCGATGTGTTCGGTCGCGCCCTCCTCGGGGGTGAAGATTCGCAGCTCGCGTTTCGGGCTGTTGACGGCCTGCTCGTAGGAGCGGTGCGCGTAGGCGACCGGGATCTGGCGGTCGTTCTCGCCGTGGGCGATCAGGAAGGGCACGGTGATGTGCTCGACGATGCCGTCGAGGTGGACGGCCTCGGCCTTCGTGATGAAGGTGTCCAGGTCGGTCTCGCCCCAGACCCACAGCACGTGGCCCCAGTAGTGCGGGACCGGGTTCTCGCCCTCCCGTTCGAGCCGGCGCTTCTGGACGGCTCCCCAGTTGTGGTTCGCACCCCAGGCGACGCACAGCGCGAGGCGCTTCTCGAAGGCGGCGGCGCGCGGCGCGTAGTAGCCGCCCAGCGACCAGCCGACCAGGCCGATCCGGTCGGCGCGGATGTCGTCGCGGGTCTCCAGGTAGTCGACGCAGGCCGCCGCCCAGTCCTCCGTGGTCACCCGCGCGGTGAGGCCGTGCAGCCTTAGTGCCTCGCCGCTGCCGGGGCAGTCGACCATCAGCGTCGAGACGCCGCGGGCTGCGAGCTCGACGGCGAAGCCGGCGGCGTACATGTGCTCCTTGGTCGAGTCCAGCCCGTTCCACATGACGACGACGGGAGGCCGGGGGCTGCTGGGTGTCGCCGCGCTGGTGAAGTACGCCGGCAGCGAGCTGTCCTCGAACGGCACCTCGACCCGGGTCGTCGCCGGGTCGACCAGCTCGATGCCCCTGGTCAGCAGGTCCATGCAGCGCTGGTAGACGGCCGCCCGGTCATGGCCTTTCGCGCTCTGCATCCGCTCGGCCTGGCTCAGGTAGTTCGCGGCGCGCAGGTACTTCTGGCCGGCGGTGCGCCGATGGCCGGCCTTCTCGGCGTCGGCGGCCTGCCCTTCGAGCTGGTCGGCGACGGCCGCCCACGCGGCCATCAGTTCGCGGGTGCCGACGTCGGAGCCCTGGGCGGCCAGCGCGCGCAGCGGCCGGCAGGCGCGGTCGACCTCGTCGATCAGGCCGCCGCTGTTGAGCGTCGCGACGACGCTCAGGTTCCAGACATAGTTGCCGGGGAAGTACTCGAACATCGTGACCTCTCGGGGATAGTGCCGACGCGGGGGTCAGGTCGAGCTGACCGGCGCCGGTGGAACGTAGGACGGCCGCAGCGCGTCGGAGACAGCCTTGGCGCCGCCGTGGGAACTCGCGCCGCCGTCAACCGGGATCTCGGCGCCGGTGACGAACGAGGCGCCGTCGCCGAGGAGGAACAGCACGACGGAGGCGACCTCGTCGGGAGTACCGGCGCGGCAAAGCGGTGTCTGCGTGACCGAGGCGTCGCGGAACACCGCGGTCGCGGTCGCGGTCATGGCCGTGTCGATGAAGCCGGGGTGGACGGTGTTCACGCGGATCCCGCGGCCGGCCAGCTCGAGCGCGGCGGCGGCACTCAGGCCGCGCACCGCCCACTTGCTCGTCGTGTAGGCGACCGGGTAGTGGCCCTGGAACGCGGCGAGCGACCCGATGTTGACGATCGAGGCGCCCGCGGACATCAGCGGGGTCAGCGCCTGGATCGCCAGGAGCGGGCCGAGCACGTTGACGGCCTGCGTCGTCAGGAACGCGTCCGGATCGACGTCGCCGAGGCGCGCCCGCCAGGTGACGCCCGCGCAGTTGACGAGCCCGTGGACCGGCTGGCCGTCGAGCTCGGCGACGAGCGCCGCCCACTGGGACGGGTCCCGGACGTCGAGCGTGCGCACGTCCGCCGAGGCCTCCCGGTCCAGCCGCAGCGCCGTGCCGCCGGCCGTCTCGACCTGGGCGGCGACCGCGGCGCCGATCCCGGAGGCCGCGCCGGTGACGACGACGGTGCGACCGGCGAGCGCGGTCATGATGCCGCGGCCTTGCGGGCCACCGCCGGGTCGCGCAGCCGGGCCGCGGGCAGCAGGGGGGCGGGCTCGGCGACGGCGACAACGTTGCTGACCGAGCCGATGCCGTCGACGGTGAGCGTCACGACGTCACCCGGCGCGAGCGGGGGCGGGTCCTGCGCGCCGCGGCGGCCCCACAGCTCGCCGAGGCAGCCGCCGTTGCCGACGGTGCCCGAACCGAGCACGTCGCCGATCTCCACCCGGCTGTCGCGGGACGCGTAGGCGATCATCGCCTCGAACGTCCAGCCCATGTTCGACAGCAGATCGCGCCCGATCTCGACGCCGTTGACGCTGACCGCGCACCACAGCCGAAGGAAGCCGTCCTCGTCGCGGCTGGGCTCCAGCTCGTCGGCGGTGACGATCCACGGGCCGAGCGTCGTGGCGAAGTCCTTGCCCTTCGCCGGGCCGAGGCCGACCTGCATCTCCCGGCCCTGCAGGTCACGCGCCGACCAGTCGTTCATGATCGTGTAACCGAAGACGTGGTCGCGGGCCTGCTCGACGGACAGCGAGCGCCCCGCCTTCCCGACGACGACCGCGACCTCGAGTTCGAGGTCGCGTGCCGCACAGGTCGCGGGGAAGGGCACCGGGTCGTGCGGGCCGAGGATCGCGTGCGGGTTGGTGAAGTAGAAGGTGGGCGCGTCATACCAGGCGTCGGGCACGCCGGCGGTGCCCTCGACGGCCTGGCGCACGCCCTGCACGTGCTCCTCGAAAGCGACGAAGTCACGCACGGACGTCGGGCGCAGCGGAGCCAACAGCCGGACGTCGGCCAGCGGATGACCGTGCGCGGCGAGCGCCTCGTCGGCGGACTGCCTGGCCGCGTCGATGCCGCGCCCGACGACGTCGCGCATGGTCAGCTCGAGTGGGAACGGGTGGACCTGTCCGTCCGAGACGACCCCGACCCTGGGCTGGTCCGCGTCGGCGCCGCTCTGTGTGGCGAAGGTGGCGAGTTTCATCGGGGCCTTCCTCAGACCGGTGGGGCGAGGAAGCTGCCGCGGTCCGGGTCGTTGAACGACCTGCTAGCGATCAGCTCGCTCATCGGCTCGGCCGTGCCCCACTGGTCGGTGACCATCGGCTGGGTGAAGTCGTAGAGGTGTGGGTGCCAGACGTCCTCGTCGAGGCGCTCGAGCTCGGTCGCGTACTCGACCGTGTTGCCGTGCGGGTCGAGGAAGTAGGTGAAGGTGTTGTTCCCGGCGGTGTGCCGGCCCGGTCCCCAGACCTTCTCCACGCCGGCGCGCATCAGCCGGCCGGTGCCGCGCAGGTACTCGTCGACGCCCCGCAGCTCGAAGGAGGCGTGGTGCAGCGCGACGTGCGGGCCGCGCGCGATCGCCAGGCTGTGGTGGAACGGGTTCGTGCGCAGGAACCACATCATCTTGCCCAGATGCGGGTGCATCAGGGTGTCCGACAGCGCGAACGCGAGGTGCTGACGGTAGAAGGCGACGGTCGCCTCGGGGTTCGGCGTGTTCACGACGACGTGGGAGAGTCGGACCGGGATCGACTCGCCCTCCTCGACGGCGCGGTGGCCGCGTACGTCGACCTCGGCGGAGACCTCGACGGTGCGGCCGTCGGGGTCGAAGAAGCGGAAGCCGTAGCCGCCACCGGGAGTCTTGAGCGCGTCGGGCTCGCTGACGAGGCGCACGCCCGCGCCGCCGAGCCGCTCGGCGAGCCGGTCCACGTCGGCGTGGCTCGCCGCCCCAAAGGCGATCAGGTCGATGCGCTTGTCGTCGGCCGCCCGCAGCCGGACGCAGTACTTCTCAGGTGACCCCGCCGCGGCGAGGAACGCGAGGCCGCCGTCGGTGGTCTCCACGCTCAGGCCCCAAGTCTCGGTGAAGAACGCGAGCTCGCGGTCGAAGTGGGGCACCGCGAGGTCGACGTGGCGCAGGTGGGTGATGAGCCGCTCGCTCGGCGAGGCGTCGATCTCGCCAGTAAGTTCGGTCATGGAAGCTCCTCGGGTCGCAAGTCAGAAGGCGGCAGGGCCGGCCGCGATCAGGCCGGCGCCGCCAGCAGGTGGGAGACTGAGGCAATCAGGCCCGGAACGTCGCCCTGCTCGTGGTCGAGCAGCCACTGGCCAAGCCGCAAGGAGCTGTCCACGACCGTCCGGGCGCGCTCGTAGCGGCGCTCGGTGAACGGCGCCCACACGTCGTCCAGCACGTCGCGTGCCAGCAGCAGCTCGGCGAGCACCGCGGCGTCCTCGAGCGCCTGCGCCGCCCCCTGCGCGAGGGTCGGCGGGCAGCTGTGGGCGGCGTCGCCGATGAGGACGACCCGGCCGCGGTGCCACGGCGCCGGCACGACGTGGCTCTCGAACCTCGCGTAGTTGACCCGGCTGGGATCGGTGAGCGACGCGCGGATCTCGTCCCAGGGACCGTGGTAGGCCGCGGCGAGCTCGCGCATCACCGCGAGCCCCTCGGACGGGGAGAGCGCCGAGCGGTCCTGGTAGTCCTCGACGATGTAGGCGTAGAGCGAGTCCTCACCGGTCGGGCAGTAGCCGGCGATGTAGGACGGTCCGCCGTAGAACAGGTCGGTGCGCGAGACCGACGCCGGGCGGGGCGCGAACACCCGCCAGATGCCCATCCCAGTGCCCTGGGGCTCCACCTCGATCCCGATCGCCCGCCGCGTCCACGACCGGATCCCGTCGGCGCCGACGACCAGGTCGTAGCGGCTCGTCGACCCGTCACTGAAGGTGACCTCGACGCCGTCGGACTCCTGGGCCAGACCGGAGCAGGTGACTGCCAGCCGGGACTTGGCCCCGGCGGCGGCGACACGGTCGGCGAGGATGCGGGCGAGCGTCGGGCGGTACATCCCGAGCGTGCATGGCAGCTCCGGACCGCCGGTGTAGTGGTCGTCTAACGCGACGATCAGCGTGCCGGCCGGATCCGGTGCCCGCAGGCCCAGCGTGTCGAACGCGTAGCCGTGCGCGCGGACCTCGTCCCACACGCCGAGCTGGCGCAGCACCCGCAGCGCGTTGCCCTGCAACGTGATCCCGGAACCGAGGGCGGTGACGTCGGGTTTCGCCTCCACGAGGTCGACCGAGACACCGCCCTCGGCCAGCAGGATCGCCGCGGCGGTGCCAGCGGTGCCGGCCCCCACGACGAGAACGGATCCGACGGCGGGCATGCGATCCTCCGAGAGCCGGTGGCCAGGTGACCCACATGACTCTTGCCGCCGCTGTTACATAAGGGAAGCAAGTTCTGGCTATGCTGTGTATCCGCTCTGCTTATGTGCGTAGCGGTTGGCCAGCCTGGCGGCCCGCTCCAGCGGGGTGGCGCGGGCTGCGGTCTCTCACTCGGCGGAGGAAGGGTTCGCCGAAGCTTCCCGGCCGCGGGTGCGCGCGGGCCGGCCGGCGCCCGGTACCCCAGGAGCCGGCGCCACGGTGGCCAGCCGGCGGCTGATGCCGCGCGCCGCCGCCTTCAGGGCGGGGACCTGGCTGAACGCGGACGTGTCGTTGGGCACGATGGCCGCGAGGGCCGCCAGGACCGGCGCCAGGCGTAGTAGTCGGACCGGGACACGGCCAGCTCGGTGCACATGAACGCGACGGGGAACTCGTCGGAGGCAGCCCAGTCCGCGATAGCAGCGAACGTCACTGCTTTCCGCTCGCGAAGGCGAGTGGCCGGGCGGGGTTTCACCGCCCGGCTCTCTCAGAACCGTGCGTGACGGTCTCCCGTCACACGGCTCCCACCATCCACGTTCCTACCCTGATCATGTGGGTAGGACACCGAACCGCCAGTGCGCGAACATTCCGGGAACACGGCGAGCCATGTCCAGCAAGAAATCCCAGGCACGTCGGGCGCTGTGCTTCAACGATTTGTATTTCCGGCGGGCCCATCTCATGAGATAGGTGTTGATCCCGCGCAGCGCGTCGTAGAGGGCGGATTTGTAGAAACGCCCGTAGTAGGCGATCCACCCGGTGACGCGGGAGTTGATGTGAGCAACAATCTCGGGGAATGTCAGGTCGCTGCGCCGGTGGATCCGCCAGGATCTGACGTTCCGCCGGATCCGGATGCTCGCGTCGCGGCTGACCGCCGGTGAGAAGCTCACGAAGAAGCCTCCCGCCGCCGTTTTCGCCAGCCTTGGTCGGAACGTGTAGCCCAGAAACGTGAACTGTTCGACCTCGCCCGACAATCGCCGGTTGGCGTCCTTGCAGTACACGATCCTGGTCTTCTCCGGGTGCAGTTCCAAGCCGACCTCGGCCAATCGGACACCGATCGCGTCCCGGACCCCGAGTGCCTGGGTCCGGCTACGACAGTGGACCACCACGTCATCGCAGTACCGTTCGAACGTGACCGCCGGGTAGGTCCGGGCCATCCACGCATCGAACGCGTAGTGCATGAACAGGTTGGCGAGCAAGGGTGAGATCGCTGACCCCTGTGGGCTTCCTCGGTGTCTCACGGTGAGCGTCCCATCCAGGGACTGCAGCGGCGCGGTCAGCCATCGCCGCACATACAACAGCACCCAGGTCAGGTTCGTGTGATGCTCCACGGCCTTCATCAACAAGCCGTGGTCGAGGGTGTCGAAGAAGGCCCGGATATCCAGGTCGATCACCCAGTCCGACCGCCAGCACCGGCGGCGAGTCACCGCCAACGCGTCCAGCGCCGAACGTCCCGGCCGATAGCCGTACGAATCATCGTGGAAGATCGGTTCGACCGCCGGCTCCAACACCATCGTCACCACCGTCTGCGCGATCCGGTCCGCAACCGTCGGCACCCCCAACACACGGGTACCACCAGCGCGTTTCGGTATCTGCACCGACCTCACCGGCGGCGGGAAATAACTGCCCGAACTCATCCGATTCCACAACCGATACAGGTTGTTCTTCAGATCCTGCTCGAACTGGGCAATGGACTGCCCATCAACTCCCGCCGCGCCCTTGTTCGCCGCGACTTTCCGATACGCCTCCCACACCACCTGCTTGGAAATAGCAAACTGTTTCGACGTTGTTCCGCTCACCGGGTCCTCCCACCGTGTGGTTGTCCATCGAGCGGAACACAGATGGCCCGTCCCCTTCGCTCCACCACCATTACAGCGGCTTCATCACTACTACGGGACGGTCCGCCCCTGTGCTCCGGATCGGTACTCTGCCCCTCACGGTTTCCGCCGCTTGGGGTCCTCCCAACAGCCCAACCAGCACACGGTCGGGCACCCGGAACGACAGGTTCTCCTGTTCCATGCAAGAGCCTGGATCGCGCTCGCGCCCTCTTCATGCCGGACACCGCTGGGCCAGTAGACAGGTTTCCGCCCAACTCATCCCGGGACCACCTACCACTCCCGGTTTTGATGTCACCTTAAGCATTTCGACACGTCCACAAGGGTTCGGTTTCACTCGCCTTCACGATCCACACCTGACGCGCTCGAAGCACGCCTTTTCCGTGACGCTCACCACCCCGGCTCTTGACCGGCGCAGCTCACGGCGGTTTGTAGCCATCTCCTGCAAGACGGCTACGGAGGGCCTACCTCCATCTCTCACACAGCACCGGCCATACCGCCGACGGACCCACCCGCCGACAACATCACCGTTCAGGACACACCCAGGTCGCTACTTTTTTGCGAACTCCACCTGCATCCGTAGTTCAGCGATTGTGGCCGTCGCATTTTTGGCTTCGCCGCGTGGCCGGACCAGTTCGGCTCGTTCGGACTCGGTGAGCTTC